>PCWT01000051.1:0-53686 GCA_002796245.1 Gammaproteobacteria bacterium CG11_big_fil_rev_8_21_14_0_20_46_22
CAGATGCCGGATATACAGATGCAATCTTTACCTTATTGTGCTCGAGTGTTTTTTATCCTTTACAATGGGGGTGAGTCCATATACAGGCTACACGGAACAAACGTAGACTGGGTTGATCCGCCTTTGCTGCGAAGCAGCTACGGCGAGAGATAACCCGGGTTACAAAAAACAGTTGCAAGAAAGAGGCCAATCGGTATTAAACCGCTTCATGCTTAGCCGCGCCTAAGAACATGACAGGGGCTTGCTCCGCATCTTCGAAGGTTACATATTCCCACGCTTCTTGCGTGGCAAGTAAAGTGCGCATCAGTTTATTATTCACTTCGTGGCCAGATTTATAGCCTTTGAATTCACCAATCACCGAATGACCCAATAAGGCCATATCGCCAATCGCATCGAGCACTTTGTGTTTCACGAATTCATCTTCATAACGCAAGCCGTCTTCGTTTAACACACGAAATTGATCGACCACAATCGCATTATCCAAACTTGCGCCCCGCGCTAAATTCATGGATTTAATTTTTTCGTAGTCAGATAAGAAACCATAGGTACGCGCACGAGAGACTTCTTTGATGTAAGAATGACGCGAGAAATCGAGCTCGGCTAATTTGTTAGATTTGTTAAACACAGGATGATCGTAAACAATTTCAAACGACACTTTAAACCCATCATACGGCAAAAACTCAGCCCACTTATCGTCGACCTCAAAACGCACAGGCTTTTTGATACGGATAAATTGTTTAGCTTTTGATTGCTCCACCACACCGGCAGATTGGATCAAAAACACAAAAGGACCTGCACTGCCGTCCATGATCGGAATCTCAGTCGCGTTAATATCGACATAAGCGTTGTCCACACCCAAGCCTGCAAACGCGGACATTAAATGTTCTACCGTTGAAACGGTGACACCATTAGCATGAATAGACGTGGATAAACGGGTATCGCCGACATTCAAGGCACACGCCTTGACTTCGCCCACAGGGTCTAAGTCAACACGACGAAAAACGATGCCCGTGTCTTCAGGCGCAGGACGCAACACAAGTTCAGCACGCTCACCACTGTGCACCGTGACGCCGGTGGCTTTAATCACATTCTTTAGCGTACGTTGTTTGATCATGTGGCTTTTAGCTCCATTAAGCACAGATTGTTGAATTATAACACAATTTCCTAGAAACACCTAGATAATCGCAGCGATAATATAGGCGCGGCAGCAATATGTCTAGAAAAACCCATAAAAGCCGTTTATGATCATTTTTCAATGGCTTAGGAGATAAGCGCCGATGGAATATGGCATTTTTGAGCAACTCTTGACGATCATCGTGCTATCCGTGATCGTGATCGCCATCTTCCGCCGCTTAAGCCTGCCCTCGATCTTGGGCTACCTGGCCGTGGGTATCTTTATCGCCATCATCGACCGATACGCCTTTAAAGACATCCAGTCTTACAATATTTTAGCCAAATACGGCGTCGTGTTTTTGCTATTCACAATCGGCCTTGAGTTCTCAACCGCCAAACTCATCGCCTTAAAACGCATTGTGTTTTTGCTAGGCAGCTTACAAGTCGCGGCCTGCACTGCGATTTTTTGGGCTATCGGCATTTTATTTGGCATGAGCGTGGGCAATGCGTTTATTGTTGGCGCCACACTATCGCTCTCCTCCACCGCGATGATTTCAAAAGTGTTGAGTGAAGCTGGCGAGGTGCAAACACAAACCGGTCGCATGACGATCGGCGTATTGATCTTTCAAGACATCATGGTCGTGCCTCTACTCATCATTACCTCGATCCTAGCGAACAACAGCGGCCAAGGCTTGCTTCAACACATCAGCGTTGAATTAATCATCGGCATACTCACCTTCTTCATTATTTATTTTGTCGGCCGACTCATCATCACCCCACTGTTTAAAGAAGTCGCACGCTCAGGCTCTAACGAATTATTTATTTTAGCCGCGTTTTTAACAGCTTTAGGCGCAGCGTATTTTTCTGACATGATGGGCATGTCCAAAGAACTTGGTGCATTTTTAGCGGGCGTAATTTTAGCCGGCACCCCTTATCACAAACAGGTGGCCAATGATATCCGCCCGTTTCGCGATGTGCTTCTAGGTTTGTTTTTTATTGGTATTGGCATGTCCCTAAACATCAGCACGCTAAATACAACCGGCGGCTGGATTCTACTTGTGGGCACACTGCTCGTCTTGGTGAAAATAGCGATTATCCCTTTAATTATCCTATTTCTAAAACTCGCTGATCGGCAACAGGCGTTTCGCACGGGTATTTTACTCTCACAAGCCGGTGAGTTTGGCTTTGTACTGATTGCTGTGGCCACCAACTTCAAGCTTATTCAAGACTTTCACGGCCAAATTATTATCGGCAGTATTATTTTCAGCATGATTCTCTCTTTGGTGATTGTGCAAATACAAAAACCCTTTAGCCGCTGGCTCGCTAATCGCCGAGGCGAAAAACCCAATACCGAAAAACCGAACAAAGCGCAGAGCGAATTACCCCATATCATTATTTGCGGTTTTGGATATACCGGCCAACAAGTCGCCAGCGTGTTTAAAGCGGCAGGCTTGCCTTTTAATGCCATCGACACAAATGCTACTCGCGTCAGCCAAGCCTCTATGGCGGGCGAACCCGTGTACTATGGCAATGCTTCAGACCGCGAAATGTTATTATCGTTAGGTTTAAAAAATGCCCTGGCCGTTGTGGTGTGTTTTAATAGTGAAAACCTTGCGCGCGAAGTGCACAATATCGTGCACGAAGAAACACAACGTACACCACTTATTTTACGGGTTAAAATGAAATCCGGCGACTCTCTACCCACTGCGTCGAACCTGTCTGTCATCGACGAAGGCATTGAAGTGGGTATGTTACTTGGAAAACAAACACTCAACGCGATTGGCTTTAAACCGCATGATATCGCACGCATCAGTTACAAAGTCAAACAAACCCTAAAGTACGATTTTTTCCGCGGTGATGAGACATTACTGGACAGTGAAAATATCGATAAGCCTCAACGTTACTCTTTTCGTGTTGATCCTAACGCAGCTATCTGTGGCAGAAGCTTGCAGACTGTTGATATTGACACACGCGCCATTCGCTTAAAAGCCATTCGTCGGCAGGGGCGAACACTTGAGCATACACATCTAGATACACCGATTGAAGCTGGCGATGTGTTAGTCATCACGGGTCTTTTAGATCATATCGAAAGCTTTGAGGAAGCGGTAAATGCTCACGCATAGTGCACTTAATTTACCCTACACGACCGATGCCCTATTAATGTGCGTATCCATCGTTGCGGGCATCGTGGATACTATCGCCGGCGGCGGTGGCATGGTAACGCTACCGGCGCTATTGTTTTTTAATGTGCCGCCTATATACGCTTTGAGCGCCAATCGCTTTCAAGGGCTGGTGGGCGAATCAATCGCAACTTATCATTTCAAACGCAAAGCCAACTTAAGCTTAAATTACATTCTTTACCCGATTATTTTTGCCCTCATCGGCTCAAGTGTTGGCACGCTCTTGGTGCAACATATTCACAACCAAACCTTGCAAACGATTGTGCCGTTGATGCTGCTTTTCGCACTGAGCTATTTTTTGCTTTCGGGGCGTCTGTTCAAACAAAGCAGCAAAACTTTAATGAAGCCTATGCAGTTTGCGATTATTTTTGGCTTAGCTATTGGATTTTATAACGGTTTCTTCGGCCCTGGCACCGGCTCATTTTGGGTCTTAGTGTTTTTCCTATTTCAAGGCCTATCCTTGAAAAACGCCACCGTGCATGGCAAACCAGTGAACCTTGCCGGCAATATTGCCTCATTCATTTTCTTTTTTTCACAAGGTCATATCTACTGGCCGATTGCATTATCCATGGCTTTCGGGCAAATCATTGGTGCGAATGTCGGGGCAAGATTAGTGATTCACAACGGGCAAAAAATCATTCGACCGATTTTAACGGTGGTGGTGATACTGATGATTGCTGAGTTGATTGCTCGTAGCAGCCGTCTTGGGTAGAAATAAAAACCCGGATTATCACGCCTTTGGCGTTCAATCCAGGCTTGCTACTTTTTAGCTAACGTCAATTGCAAGCGAACGTCAGTGAGCGCGGCAATCTTTTGAATTAACCTGGAGATTGCTTCGTCGCTTCGCTCCTCGCAAAGACGGTTGCTACGCAACACAGCCAGAATGTTATTTCTGACGCTTACGCTCGTGTTCTTTCAAGAATTTTTTACGCAACCGAATGGACACCGGTGTCACTTCCACCAACTCGTCATCGTTGATAAACTCCAAGGCGCTCTCCAGCGTGAGCTTAATCGGCGGCGACAACTGAATATTCTCATCACTGCCTGAAGCACGAATGTTCGTGAGCTGCTTAGCGCGTGAAACGTTCACCACCAAATCATTATTACGTGAATGAATACCCACAATCATCCCCTCGTACACATCCGTTTGAGGCTTGATAAACATTTTACCGCGGTCTTCCAAGTTCCAAAGCGCATAGGCTGTCGCCACGCCTTTGTCGTTGGCAATCAACACACCGTTCACACGCTGTGACATGACGTCTTTTTTACACGGCCCGTAATGATCAAACACGTGATACATCAAACCGGTGCCTGATGTCATGGTCAAGAAATCCGTATGAAAGCCAATTAAGCCGCGCGCAGGGATAATATAATCCAAGCGCACCCGACCTTTGCCATCGGTTTGCATGTTTTGCAAATCGCCTTTGCGCTCGCCCAAGGCTTGCATCACGTTACCTTGGTAGTTTTCATCCACATCGATTGTCAGCTGCTCATAGGGCTCGTGCATTTCACCATCGACTTCGTGCATGATCACTTCAGGGCGCGACACAGCAAGCTCAAAACCCTCGCGACGCATGGTTTCAATCAAAATGGCCAAGTGCAACTCACCACGACCGGAGACTTTAAATTTATCGGGATCATCGGTGTTTTCCACACGCAAGGCGACGTTGTGAATCAACTCGCGCGTGAGGCGATCACCGATTTGGCGCGAGGTGATAAACTTACCTTCCTTGCCGGCAAACGGCGAAGCGTTCACCAAGAAAGTCATGGTTACCGTTGGCTCATCCACTTTTAAACACGGCAAGGCTTCGGCATTCGCTGGATCACATACCGTGTCAGAAATATTGAGGTTTTCAATGCCGGTAATGGCAATGATGTCACCCGCTTGTGCGCTTTCCACTTCGTGACGCTCTAAACCTAAATGACCCAAGACTTGCAAAATCTTTGCGTTACGTTTTTTGCCTTCACGGTCAATCACCACGACCGGCATATTACGGCGTGCTGTACCGCGTTTGATACGGCCCACACCGATCACACCCACATACGATGAATAGGAAAGCGATGAAATTTGCATTTGAAAGGCAGCGTTGACGTCCACATCAGGCGCGGGCACTTTAGTTAAGATTAAATCTAATAACGGTGCCATGGAATCGCTGGATTCAGCCAAATCCATTTTCGCATAACCCTCTAGTGCTGAGGTATAGACCACCGGAAAATCCAGTTGCTCGTCTGTTGCACCCAGGCGATCGAACAAATCAAACACTTGATCCATCACCCAGTCTGGGCGCGCACCCGGGCGATCAATTTTATTGATCACCACTATCGGCTTTAACCCTTGCGCAAAGGCTTTTTGCGTCACAAAACGCGTTTGTGGCATAGGACCATCGACCGCGTCAACCAAAAGCAACACTGAATCCACCATCGACATGATGCGCTCAACCTCGCCACCGAAATCCGCATGCCCCGGGGTATCCACCACGTTAATACGTGTGCCTTTCCAGTCGATCGCCGTGTTTTTGGCCAAAATGGTAATTCCACGCTCTTGCTCTAGCTCGTTAGAATCCATGACGCGCTCAATACGATCCCCCTGGCGGCCCAAAGTACCTGATTGTTGCAACAGCTTATCGACCAAGGTGGTCTTACCATGGTCTACGTGGGCGATAATGGCGATATTTCGAATGGATTGGCTCATAATATTACTGTCTGTGCTTATTAATTTGGCGGTATTCTACGCGAATTTAAAAAAATTGATAGGCGTTTAATGCTCACGCGTTGCAGAGAACTCAATTTCCGGCCACTTTTCCTGGGCCAAACTTAAGTTCACGCGCGTGGGCGCGATATACGTTAAACAACCGCCACCATCGAGCGCCAAGTTATTGAAGGCTTTCTTTTTAAAGTCTTCAAGCATCTTTTTATCTTTGCAATAAATCCAGCGCGCTGTGGCCACACTCACATTTTCATAAATGCATTCGACTTTGTATTCGTGTTGCAAACGATGCGCGACCACATCAAACTGCAACACACCGACTGCACCCAGAATTAAATCGTTACTGGCCAAGGGCTTAAACACTTGTGTGGCGCCCTCTTCGGAAAGCTCTTGCAAACCTTTTTGCAACTGCTTAGCTTTAAGTGGGTCTTTAACGCGCACAAGCTTAAACAACTCGGGCGCAAAATGCGGAATACCGGTGAACTTTAACATCTCACCTTGCGTGAAAGTGTCGCCAATTTGCAAGGCACCGTGGTTATGAATACCGATAATATCGCCAGCAAAGGCTTCTTCAGCATGTTCACGCTCGCCCGCCATAAAAGTGTGCGCATTACTGATAGTCATATCACGCCCTAGGCGCACATGCTTTACCTTCATGCCCTTTTCATATTTGCCCGAACAAATCCGCAAAAAAGCGATGCGATCGCGATGTTTCGGGTCCATGTTGGCTTGAATTTTAAACACAAAGCCCGTGAATTTTTCTTCAGAAGGCTCAACGATCCGTTCTTCAGCCTCACGAGACTGCGGCGCCGGGGCATGCGTGATAAACTCATCGAGCAACTCGCGAATACCAAAATTATTAATTCCCGAACCAAAAAACACCGGCGTTTGCTCACCCGCCAAATAACGCGCAGGATCAAACACGTGACTGGCGCCTTTCACGAGCTCAATTTCCTCGCGAAGCTCTGCAGCCACACTCCCCAAACGTTCATCTAAGGCGGGATTATCCAGCCCCTTGATCACATCAAAGGCTTGAATATGATCGCCCTTGCTAGACGCATAAAACACCACTTCATCGCGATACAGATGATAAATACCTTTAAACGCTTTACCCATGCCGATCGGCCAAGTGACCGGCGCACATTCAATATTCAACACCGACTCAATTTCATCGAGCAACTCAATAGGCTCGCGCGTTTCACGATCCATTTTGTTGATGAACGTCATGACCGGCGTGTGACGCAAACGGCACACCTCTAAAAGTTTAATCGTACGCGCTTCCACACCTTTGGCTGCATCGATCACCATGAGCGAAGAGTCGACCGCCGTCAGCGTGCGATAGGTATCTTCCGAGAAATCGCCATGACCCGGTGTATCCAGTAGATTGATAATCGCATCACGATAGGGAAACTGCATGACAGAGGTCGTGACCGAAATACCGCGTTGTTTTTCTAGCTCCAGCCAATCGGAGGTGGCATGACGCGAGGCTTTTCGCCCTTTGACCGTACCGGCTTCTTGAATCGCACCCCCGAATAGCAACAGCTTTTCTGTGAGCGTGGTTTTACCGGCGTCAGGATGAGAAATGATCGCAAAGGTGCGACGTTTTTTGATCGGATTGAACATGGGGTTAATCGTTATGGTTTTCGGGCGCTTCCCACGGCATGTGTGCGTGCGGAATGAGGCGCAAAATCCATGGGCGTGGTTTTGGTACCAGCTTAGGATCGATATTCGGCGGAATAATTTGCGGCGTGGTTTGCGCCATATTGCCAGACGCATTCGGCACAGGGTAATAATCCTCCACAGAGCTTGAGCTATAACCCGGTGGTATTTGCAACGGTGGCGTGGCATCAGCTTGGAGGTAGTCTTGACCGTGATCACTGAAAATTTGATAGGTTTTTGACACATCACCACAGGCCGCAAGCGACAACGCAGCTAAACTGACCAAAAGGCTTTGTTGTATTTTTTTCATCCAATAACTCCAAGCGATTGCATCACTCGCTCTAAAAGCGGCTGATTTTGCTGGGCCAAGGATACCAGCGGCAAACGCAAACCACCAGGGATTTTTCCCATGCGATTCACCGCCCACTTCACCGGGATGGGATTCGACTCAATAAACAAGGTGTGATGCAAATCATTCAAACGCTCGTTGATCGCCTTGGCTTTTTCAACGTCTGTGTTAGCCAACGCCATCATCTCAGCCATTAAAGCCGGCACCACATTCGCCGTGACAGAAATCACACCATCACCCCCTTTCAATACGTACTCCAGGGCCACATCATCATTACCCGATAGCAACACAAAATCCGGGCTCAATTTCGCCTTAAGCTCAGCCACACGAGATAACTCAGGGTTCGCATCTTTTAATGCGACGATACGCTCACAGCTTTCAGCCAGCGTGATCACGGTTTCGGGGGCAATATCTGCGCCTGTACGACCAAAGGCATTGTAGATAATGATAGGTAATTGCGTAGCATCATGAATAGCTTTAAAGTGCTCAACCATGCCGCGTTGCGGTGGTTTATTGTAGTACGGTACAACGACCAACATGGCATCCACGCCACACGCTTCAGCCGCCTTGGCTTGCTCAATACTCACCTTGGTATCGTTTGTACCCACACCAGCGATGATCGGCACCCGGCCCGCAGCCGTTTTCACCGCAAGCTTAAAGAGCGCTTCTCGCTCGGCCTTTACCGTGGGCGACTCACCGGTGGTGCCTAAAATCACCAAACCCTGCGTGCCCTCAGCAAGATGCCACTGAATCAAATCAACAAACGATGGCTCATCAATCTCACCATGATCTTTCATCGGGGTCACTAGCGCAACCAAGCTGCCGGAAAAATGTTTTGTCATTGGAGTGTCCTATGAATTCAGGTTATCATACGACAGTGATATCAAATTACAACTGGAGAAGATCATGATGATCAGTGTTGGAAAAAAAGCCCCAAACTTCACCGCCAAAGCCACAAACGACAAAATCCTTAGCCTCAAAGACTTTAAAGGCCGCTATCTCGTCATCTACTTCTACCCCAAAGACAACACACCGGGCTGCACGCAAGAAGGCCAAGATTTTCGGGATCTCTATGCCGAGTTCCAAGCATTAGACGCGGATATTGTCGGTGTTTCCAAAGACAGCTTGCGCACACACAGTAACTTTAAAGCCAAATACGCCTTGCCTTTTGATCTTGTCACCGATGAAGACGAAAGCCTGTGCCAAGCCTTTGACGTGATCAAGCTGAAAAAACTCTACGGCAAAGAATACCTAGGCATCGAGCGCTCAAGCTTTCTCATCGGCCCAGACGGCACACTCCTGGCCGAATGGCGCAAAGTCAAAGTGAAAGATCACGCTAAAGTCGTACTCGATACGCTCAAGGCGCTTTAATTTGCCACCATAAATTCATACACACGATAGCCGGCCGTCCAAAGCACCAATAGTGTGTACGCCCAAGCCAAGGGCTGAAATAAGAACGGGGCCGCGATCATCAGCACAAAAAAGATAAAGGCTTCACCACGCTCCATCAAACCCGGGCTGTAGTGAAAACTTTTCTGCGACTCGTTTTGAGTAAAAATCCCAACCACCAAAAAGCTGGTGATGCACAAATACGAGCTGCCGAGCATAGCTAAACACGCCAGAGCCCGCGTATCCGGCGCATAGAGATACAAACCTAAAAAAACCGATAATTCCACTACACGATCACAGACAATATCTAACACGCTGCCCTGCTCACTCGTTTCTGAGCGAAATCTCGCCAAAGTCCCATCCAGTGTATCCAGATAACCGGAAAGCAACAAAAAGCCTAGCGCCACAGCAGGATGGTGAAACCATAATGCGAGTAAAATAAACGGGGCGAGCACGCCGGAAAACAGCGTGAGTTGATTGGCTGAAACGCGGGTGTAGCGCGCCAAGGATTGCGCGAGAGGGTCCACCAAGATGCGTTGGTAAGCCGGGCGAATGTAGTGTTCCAACATGTGACCATCCTTGTTTGGTTTGCGTACTGAGCAACCGTCTTTTCATCCATAGGTTCCCGCCTGCGCGGGAATGACATAATGTAGCAACCGTCGTCTTTGCGAGGAGCGTAGCGACACGGCAATCTCCTTCCTGAATTATCACGCCTTCGTTGATACGTAGCAAGCCTCACGTACTGTCGTCACCTGCAAGACGGATTAAGGCCGTGTTTTTTGGGGCTGTATGAGGCAGGAGGCCGAACCCAGAGCCCCCAGGGACGGGTTCATGGCGTCCCCAAAAAGACACGGCCTTAATCAGCGCAGGTGACAAAAACAAAAGCCAACACTAGCGGCGCCATCAAAACACTTTCTATCTTTAGCGAATACCTTGACACCCATCAAGCACTCATCAAAAATACCGTTTTATTGATCAACGAGTGCCTTTCATGCTTGAACTCACCCCATTAACGGCCGCCTCTCCTTTGGATGGTCGATACGCCCAATCGACCGCAGCCTTGCGCGAACACTTCAGCGAATACGCCCTGATCAAAGCCCGTGTACACGTCGAGATCCAATGGCTCTTACATTTAAGCGAATCAGGCCAACTACCCGAGCTGGGAGAAATTAATAATCCACAATTTTTACAAGAAGTTATTAGCAAATTCTCATGTAAAGACGCAGAAAAAATCAAGCAAACTGAAGCCACCATTAACCACGACGTGAAAGCCGTAGAATATTTCATTAAAGACCAAATGGACACCGTGCCAGAACTTAAGCCTTTGAAAGAATTTATGCACTTTGGTCTGACCAGTGAAGACGTGAATAACTTGGCCTATGGCCTGATGATCAAAACGGGCCTCAATGCGGTGCTACGCCCTGCACTCAACGAGCTAAACAGCGCCTTGCAGGCCAAAGCCCATGAATACGCCAGCGCTGCCATGCTCTCTCGCACCCACGGCCAGACAGCCTCGCCCACCACCATGGGAAAAGAATTTGCTAATTTTTACAGTCGACTAGAAAGACAACTTAATATTTTGGGTTCAATCAATATTCTAGGCAAACTCAACGGCGCCGTGGGTAATTACAACGCCCTGCACGCTGCTTACCCTGACATCAACTGGCCTGCTATTTGCCAAGATTTTGTTGAAACCCGATTGGGCTTGAGCTTTAATACCCACACCACGCAAATCGAAAACCACGATGGCATTGCCGAACTCTCGCATACACTGGCACGCATCAATACGATCTTGCTCGACTACAGCCAAGATGCCTGGGCCTATATTTCTCGCGCTTATTTCAAGCTTAAGAAAAAAGCTGAAGAAGTCGGCTCTTCGACCATGCCGCACAAAGTGAACCCAATTGACTTTGAAAACGCGGAAGGCAATTTGGGCTTGGCGAATGCACTATTGAATTTTTTCGCACAAAAATTACCCGTTTCACGCCTGCAACGCGACTTAAGTGACTCCACCGTCATGCGAAATCTCGGCTCAGCGTTTGGCTATAGTCTGTTGGCCTATCAAAGCTTACTGCGCGGCACGGGCAAGCTTGAACTCAATACCGATCTACTCGAACAAGAGCTGGATCAACACTGGGAAGTGCTCGCAGAACCCATTCAAATGATACTGCGCAAACACGGTATTGAAGCGCCTTATGAGCAGCTCAAAGCGCTCACGCGCGGCAACACCGTCACACAAACGGAGCTACAGGCCTTTATCGACCAACTGGCCATCGACGACACCATCAAGCAAACACTAAAAGCCTTGACGCCGAAAACTTATACCGGCTACGCTGAAACGCTCGCTACAGAACAATAACCACCATGCGCGTTTGGCCATTTTCACACATCGCTCAACAACTCGTTAAATGGCTCACCAAAGAGCACGAGCCCAGTGAAATTGCGATGTGCGATATTGAGCGGGTGGTAGAAGCATTATTACCCGCCGATGTTTTGTTGGTGGAAGGCAGAAGCCGTATTTCGGAAGTGATAAAAGTCACCACGCGCAGCAACTGGTCGCACTCTGCGCTCTATATCGGCCGAATAAAAGACTACCCCGAAGGGAAAACCAAAGACCAACTGACCCGATACTTTTCAGGCTCACACGACGAGCCGCTGCTCATCGAAGCTATTTTAGGCCGTGGCGTTATTTTAACCCCGGTGCGAGACTATGCCAAAGATCATCTGCGCCTCTGCCGCGCCAGTGCCCTGGCCGCTGAGGATCAACAAGCCGTGATCAACTATTGCATCAGTAGTCTTGGTGAGCACTACAATCTTCGCCGCATTGTGGACCTGTTGCGCTTACTCTTTCCCATCACTTTTATGCCACGCTACGCGTTTACCAGCCTGCTTAACCCCATCAAAGCCCGAAAAGAGCGCCGACACATTTGCTCATCACTGATCGCGCGCGCGTTTCACAGCGTGAAATACCCGATTTTACCGCGCATCGTGAAAAAACCCGGCAACACTTTTGAGCTCATTCCAAGAAACCCAGCACTGTTCACACCCAAAGATTTTGATTTTTCACCCTATTTTCAAATCATCAAATACCCACTCTATGGCTTTACCAAAGACACAGCGTATAAATCCTTCCCCTGGAACCAGGATGGGCTGATGAGCAATGATGACGCGGGGATTTTCGACCCAAAATCCTTGATGGATGATGAGAAACAGACCTAAAGCGTTTGACAATGCAGCTCACCTCCCCATAATTTAAACAAAATGTAACTATTCACCAAAATCTAATACATCGACGCATCTCTTTTAGAAATAGTATTTTTCTTTGCGCGATGGGGATTCTTAAGGGGAGAATCGCGATTCTCCCCTTAAGCGCCGTTAGCGCGGCTTTGCCGCGCTAGGCGTCTAATTAAGAGTAATTATTCAGCATTTTTGCTGAATAATTACAACAAAATCAAAAATAAGGAGCCCCATCATGATGTCATTATCAGCCTTCACAAAGTGGCTTATGAGAGATGATCGTGACGCAAAACCAAGAGCCAAAGAAAACAAGCAAACGATGCCAGCTAACGCGGGCGCAAAAAGAGCAGCAGAACTTCCTGCCGCAGAACTTCCTGTCGCAAAACCTCCTGTCGCAGAACTTCCTGTCGCAGAACTTCCTCCGCCATACGACAGATGCCGTGGCCTATTCTTTCCAGCCCCTCCTCACAAAACACCACTGATCGCCATAAAAAAAGCAATGCAGAACCTTAGCAAGATGATGCTAGAAAAAAGGGGAGTTGAACTTGTCGAGCAACAAAAAAAAAACGTAAAAACGATGGTAATTGGTTACCTAAAGGGTTATACAATAGGGCGCTATAGAATCGAGTGCTATACAACAACAAATAGCGACGATATCAAAAATTTGAGCCTTACAGAACTTGTTCGTTTAATTTTAAGCACGGATCCCAAAGCGAATAGACCTCTTCACCCTGATGACAGAAGAATAATGGATGAGATTAAAACACTAACTGAAGCGATTGAAGGCGCAGATGCGCCCTCAACTGCGCCCAGCAGCCTCTAATTTAATTTCGACCGTATAGTAAGCCCAAGATGATGCGCTCAACGCCTGATTTTTAAACGCTTTAGGTATATACTCCATCTACAATTAACTTTGCCGATGGTTTGCCATGCTTGATTATACTCTCAAAACTGATAAAAACGGCTTGCCGTACCTAGAAACCCCCATGGTCGGCGGCAATCTTCTGGCCGCACCGCAGCTTAACAAAGGCACGGCGTTTACGAACGAAGAGCGTCACGCGTTTGAACTCAAGGGTAAGTTGCCCAGTCACGTCGAAACGTTAAGCGAGCAAGTGGCGCGCGCGTATTTTCAGTTTCAAACACAAAATACACGCTTGCGCAAAAACATGTATTTGCATGCCCTGCACGA
The DNA here is from genome assembly GCA_002796245.1 of Gammaproteobacteria bacterium CG11_big_fil_rev_8_21_14_0_20_46_22. Classification (NCBI taxonomy): domain Bacteria; kingdom Pseudomonadati; phylum Pseudomonadota; class Gammaproteobacteria; species Gammaproteobacteria bacterium CG11_big_fil_rev_8_21_14_0_20_46_22. The sequence goes on from PCWT01000051.1 coordinate 13,824, forward strand.
AAGCAACCGCGTCATCTTTTACAAACTGGTCGATGAACATTTAGCCGAAATGCTACCGCTGCTCTACACGCCGATGGTGAGCACCGTGGTTAAAATTTACAGCCAGAAGTTTCGCCACCCGCGTGGTTTGTACATTACCTACGAGGACCGCGATTGCATCGAAGAGATTTTACGCAACCGCACCAACCCCATGATCGACGTGATTGTCGCCACTGATGGCGAGGGTGTTTTGGGCATTGGCGACCAAGGATTGGGTGGCATGGAAATTGCCGTGGCCAAACTCATGGTCTACACACTCTGCGGCTACATGAATCCTTTAAAAACCTTACCGCTTTTTTTAGACGTGGGCACCAATAACCCGCTCTTGCTGAATGATCCGATGTATTTAGGCTGGCGACAACCACGCATTTCCCCGAAAGAATACGATGAGTTTATCGAAAAATTTGTGCAGGCCGTCAAAAATGTTTTACCTGGCGCTTTCCTACACTGGGAAGACTTGGGCCGTGAAAATGCCTCTCGTGTGATTAACCATTACCGCGACAAGCTGCCCACCTTTAACGATGACATCGAGGGCACCAGCATTGTCACCTTAAGTGCCTTATTGAGCGCCTTAAAACAAAAAGGCAGCCAGTTATGCGATGAGCAGATTGTGATTTTCGGCGCGGGCTCGGCCGGTTGCGGCATCGCCAAACAACTCGCCGAAGCGATTGCATTTTACCACAACAAACCGATCGACGAAGCGCGTGCGCATATCTGGCTGATTGACCGCCAGGGTTTGATTTGCGATGACATGGATACTCTCACATCCGAGCAACAACCCTTTGGCAAATCGCGCGCAAGCTTAGGCGAGCTGGGCAAGCTAGAAACGATTGCGCTGGCCGATGTGATTGAAATGACAAAAGCTGGTGTGCTGATCGGCTGCTCTGGTCAAACCGGGGCATTTAGCGAAGCGATTGTTGGCACGATGATCAGAAACCACACGCGCCCGATTATTTTCCCATTATCCAACCCCACACCGAATGCCGAAGCCCATCCAGCTCGATTATTGGAATGGACACAAGGCCAAGCCTTGATTGCCACGGGTAGTCCCTTTGGCACTGTACGTTATAACGATAACGATTGGGTGATCGCACAATGCAATAACGCACTGGTTTTCCCGGGTATTGGGCTCGGCATCGCCATGGCTAAACCACCGCGTCTGAGCAAAGCCATGTTATTTAATGCCTGCGAAACCCTGTCCGAAGAAAATGCAAAACGTATTGATAACGCCTTGTTACCGAGCATTTGTGATTCCAAACCGATTGCTTTGGCGATTGCCAAACGTGTGGCTCAAACGGCGATTGATGAAGGCTTAGCGGCACCGTTTGATATCGATGAGGCCTTAAAAGCGGCTTGCTGGACGCCGGCTTACCTACCCTATAAACACCGCGGGTAAACCCACAGTATTTTCTGTTTTGGAATGCCGGCGCGAAGTAAATTCACACTGATAAAAAATCCCGCTAAGTGATCACCTAGCGGGATTATATAGACTGATGCATTACCCTGGATTACGCGCTTGGCGCTAATTTGGGCTGCCTCTATTTTCGCGGTATTAACTAAAGTAATACATCAATGATAACAAGCCTTGAATTTCACGTGGCTTGATCGTGGTTTTACCACCATCAGTATGGCTGTTAGATTTGCTAGCATAATAAATGTAGCTGACTTGCTCACCCAAGGCTAAGTGCTGCGTTAATTTTTGTTGTGCACCAACGGCAGCTAAAGCACCAACGTCAGTTACCGTTTTATCCACAACGGTTGAGCTATTGCGCGTGTATTTATGCTTCAAGCGTGTCCACTCTGGGCCAATCAAGCCATAGAATAAGTTGTTAGCCATTGGCGCGTAACCTACTCGCAATGCAGCGCCAAACTGCCAAGGCATGCTGACATGGGCAGAACCTGTTGTACCACTTTGTGAGGTACGGTGAGCGGCATCGCTGTTTGTATCGTATTGACCATGAATATCGCCACCGATTAACCAGTGTGATGACATCGCGAAGTTATAACCGCCTAACAATTGGAAGGCTGCGCCGTATTCACCCGCATCAAATTTCGCTTCTTGCACATTTGAACCATTTTTAATTTCTGAGTGATAGAACTGACTGCTTAAGCCCGCTGCACCACCTAAATATATTCCAGAAAATTGCTGCGCTGGCGACATTGAGCCTGCGTTACCTGCCAATGCTACTGAGGTGGCTAACGCCAACCCTGATACTAATGCGACGTGTTTCAACATGGAGATCCCCTTTAATTAATAGTGAGCGCTAATCATAGCAACACAAAATCGCGCCTGTAAAGGGCTATAGGGTTTATTTTCGTAAGAACTCTCGCTATCCTTCTGAGCCTATGACTATCAGTGATGAAGACAAAGCCCTCTTTCGTGCCGCGGTTGATGCGCTTGGCAAAAACACTGCTTCCCAATCTCGCGAACCTGAAAAAGAAACCAGACTGATAGGCCTTGAGATTGACCAATGGGCCGAGGTTGTTTCAGCCGAAGATCATTTGTGCTTCGTCAGAGAAAGCTTATCCCATACTCAAATGAGTGATTTGAAGCAAGGCAGAGTAGCCATCGAACAGACTTTAGATTTTCACGGCATGACACTCCAACAAGCCGAAGATGCGCTTGAGAACCTCTTAAACCAAGACCACAAAAAAATCAGACTCATTCACGGTAAAGGCCAAAATGCCTTGCTCAAAAATGCGGTGAATCGCTGGTTGCGCGCCCACCCTCGTGTGCTCGCTTTTGCCAGCTGCCCGCCGTCCCAAGGCGGCACGGGGGCTATGAACGTTATCTTGACCCGGAAACGCTAGGCACGTATGATGCCTCAAACCAAGATAAGGTGTTCGCGTGAAAAATAAGACCATCATCATCGGCATCGCAGGCGCTTCTGCCTCAGGTAAAAGTCTATTAGCCAACACCATCGTCAACGAGCTCGGCTCCGACCAAGTCGTCATCATTTCTGAAGATTCTTACTATAAAGACTTACGTCACTTGCCACTGGCTGAGCGCGCGAAAGTCAACTTCGACCATCCGGACGCTTTCGATCATAACCTATTGTGCGAACATCTGGACAAACTGCAAAATGGCGAAACGGTGGATATTCCCGTCTACAACCACGCCGAACATATCCGCAGTGAAAAAACCCGCACTGTTGGCCAACACACCATTATCGTCATCGAAGGCATCTTGCTCTTTGTAGACCCGAACCTTCGCAACCGTATGGACATTCGAATCTACATGGACACCGCGCTGGACATTTGTCTCTTACGCCGCTTAAAGCGCGACATTATTGAGCGTCATCGCACGATCGAATGCGTGGTCGAGCAGTACGAAAAAACCGTACGCCCCATGTACCTGCAATTCATCGAACCTTCAAAACGCTATGCCGATCTTATTGTGCCACGCGGTGGTGAAAACCGCATCGCGATTGAGATGATCCAAGCGAAAATGCGCGAGCTGCTTGCCACACCCATGTAGCAACCGTCTTTGCGAGGCGCGAAGCGACGAAGCAATCTCAAGATTAATGGACAAGATTGCCACGCTCACGGTCGTTCGCTCGCAATGACATTATCATAAAATGTAGCAACCGCCTTGGGTAGCAACGTCTTTGCGAGGCGCGTAGCGACGAAGCAATCTCCAGATTAATGAAATAGATTGCCGCGCTCACGGTCGTTCGCTCGCAATGACATTAGCCATAAAAAGTCTGGGTTGAAGAGTATCGCGACAAGATGTACCACCGTCACGCAAGAGATCCAAATGGCAAAGAGAAGCGTAGCCAAATGCGACGAGGCGACGGAGTTTATAATCACATAAATGAGTAAGCCGAGGAACATTTGGCATAGCTTATCGCAGCCAGTTGGATCTCTGTTAGTGATCTATGTCTTGCCAATTCTCATAGCGCTGCAACGCCGCATTCGAAGAGCAGATTAATGTATCTTTCAACACTTCATCCACTTTGACTTGCGCATTGAGGGGAACGATTCGATTCGTGTCAACGCACAAGACTTTTTTCGAGCCTGGTGGCGGCAACAAAGCTTTTAAGGCTTTCACGTCCACTCGACCGATAGGCTCAAAGCCCACCAGGTCATTATCGCCCTGAATGATATTGGCCAAGCTCGGCACCGCTAAAAAATTTGCGCCCAAAGCCAAACCGTATAAATGCTTAACACCCGCAATGGCATTAACAATCTGCTCTAGCTGTTTTGGTGTCGCTTTGGCTAAATTAAATGTGACCACATGCAAGTAATTCACATTATGATTCAAAAGCGCGACAATCCAATTCACCTCCTGCGAAGTTAGCGTTAAGCTCTCCGGTAAAGAAAGGTGGATCGCATACAACGGTTTTTGTGTTTTAGCCATGGTCTTCAAGAGACGATCAATCGACTCGCGGCCTACCGTATTTTGGCAGCGAATACCGATGTGACGAAGGCTGTATTGTTGCAAGACTTTTTCAAAGGCATTAGCCTCAAAGACATCACTTAAATTCAAAGCCACACCCTGCCAACGGTTTTGTAAAATGGAACGGAACAAGTAAAAAGTGGATTGACTATCAAGGCGCGTTAGCCGTGTGTTCAAACCCTCAAAATGTTTCAAGCCATCCAGGCTTAAAATCAACGGGGTGATCTCATCAAAGTGTGGGTTACTCGCTGCATCAAAAAACTCAAGGTTTGGTAAGCTGTTAACAAGCGCAACCAGAGCAGAGACGTCATTATTGTTCACGCTATTATCGACAAAGCCAATCTGGACAAGCTTAGCAGCCAGAGGACTGCCATCTTGCAACTGAGTATTCTGTATTAATTGACTGAGCCCTTGGATCGCTTTGGGCGAAAACTTAATCCCATAAAAAAATATCGCGTAACCCTTAACGCGCGTAAACCGTGACGTGATTTGCGTGATACGCGCTTGAACCTGTGATAAGAACTTCGGTAAATTTTTAATGCTTAAATCCGACTTCAACACACCCTGGTTGAAAAAATCTTCAGAGAAAAAACTGATGGAGGCAACCTGCGAAACTTTCAAGGTGACTGCAAAACTGTTTTGCAGCGTGGTGGCACCCTCACGGTATTGTAAGGTACTAGCCAGGCCTACAAGACTTAGGCTCACAATCAAAAGGGCAACTAAACACCGGCGCATGGTTCATCCTTGAAAACATTGAGTGAGGTCATCTTAGCACTAGCTTTTGAGCACCTCAAGCGCTTGACTCCCGCCAAGACCAGAAACCGCCCAGAATTGACCAATACAATAATGCAGATCAACCCTTTCTTTGACAGCACCATGAGCCGAGACAACCTCTACATAAGGCCCGAAACGTGAAAGATGCAAGGCATTTTGAGGCACCAGCCATAGACTAAATGTTCGGGTCGACAGTGGCGACGCTTTGGAATACAGCACATGGCAATATTCTCCCTGGTGACAAAAATACGTGGTATGGCGATAATGATTTACGTTAAACGACAGACGATCGACTTGATTTTTCGCCACAGCCGTTTGACCCGGCATGGCTTTGAGCAACATAACCACCTGCCCTGCTTTCAAATAAGCGCCAGAATAGGCACACTGAGACACCACGCGAAGCTTATCAGGCGCCCACACTATTGTGTTGAGCTCATCAAACTCCAAACGTCGAAAGTCTTTGGCTTCTTCCCTATAGATCGGCGCAACCGCTGAGAGGTTTTCGTGTATCAGCCTGACATACGAACTTGTCGCCAAATGCTTAGCCGCCAAGGTGTCACACTCTTGCTTTAAACCGGCCTTATTAGTGTATTCATTGAAAGCGTAGATTTCAGCTTCACCTGCTTCATTGAGCTCATGAATCAGCATCTCAGGGCTTAAACGAATCAAGGCCCGCCCGCGCACAACCGTTTGATCCTGCTTTGTTTTTAAAATGTATTGTGCGCGACCATCAAACGGTGCCGTGATGATAACCGTACGGCCCTTCACAGGTAATAGCGCGTAGGTCACTTTAAACGAAACGTGCTGTATTTCTTCAGTACGGCCAGCAAGAGCGAAAGGCATCAATACGAAAATCGCCAGCGCAGCGCAAAGGTATCGCGCCATGAATCACACTCCTTATGAAGCTTATGACCTTACTGTAACCTTAAAAGCTTAAGAAAAGCTTAAGCTTTCAACCTTATACTGACGCGAGATTATAAAACAGCAGAGACAAGAGGAAGATGAGCAAACTAAAACTAGAGCGTGCTCCAGACCGCCTTACAACAGCTTTTTAAATGCTTGCTCATCTAAGATAGTTACGCCGAAGGTTTGCGCTTTATCAAGCTTAGAGCCCGCAGCTTCTCCTGCAATGAGAAAGTCCGTCTTTTTCGACACACTGTCAGAGACTTTCGCGCCACACTGCTGCAATGTTTCCTTGGCTTCATCACGGCTCATCGACGACAAAGTACCGGTAATCACCACCGTTTTGCCAAAAAAGGCATGAGATTCATCAACCACACGTGCCTGTGCCGCAGGCCAATGTACACCCAAATCACACAGTGATTGTATGATCTCACGATTATGAGCCTCAGCGAAAAAATGCAAGACATGCTCAGCCACCACAGGGCCGACATCGGGCACCGCTTGCAAAGAATCAATATCCGCAGCAGTTAAGTGCTCAAGTGTGGCGAAATGCTCTGCCAAAGCACGCGCCGTGGCCTCACCCACATTGCGTATACCGAGCGCATAAATAAACTTCGCAAAGCTCGTGCTTTTACTTTTCTCCAGTGCTGCTAAAAGATTCTCAGCCGACTTTTTTCCCATACGCTCAAGCGAGGCCAAGCTCTCAAGCTCGAGCCGATACAGATCGTCCAAGTGCTCAACCAAACCGGCCTCGATCAGCTGATCGACTAATTTATCACCCAGACCTTCAATATCCATGGCTTTGCGTGAGGCAAAATGTTTAATCGCTTCTTTGCGCTGAGCCTTGCAAAACAAGCCTCCACTACAACGAGCAACCGCCTCATCGTCTAAATATTCGATATGAGAGCCACACACTGGACACGCCGCGGGCCAAAGGATTGTCTTTGCGGTTTTCGGGCGACGATCCAAAATGACACTCACCACTTCAGGGATCACATCGCCCGCACGGCGGATAATCACCGTATCGCCTAAGCGTATATCTTTTCGACTGATTTCGTCCTTATTGTGCAAGGTAGCGTTACTCACCATAACGCCCGCCACTCTCACCGGCTGCAATCGAGCCACCGGCGTCACCGCACCGGTTCGGCCAATTTGAAAATCTACGGTTTCAACCACCGTCAGCTCTTCTTGAGCAGGGAATTTGTGGGCGATGGCCCAACGCGGCGCACGTGATACGAAACCTAGGGCTTGCTGATCCTTGAGCGAATTGAGCTTATAGACCACCCCATCAATTTCATACGGTAAACGATCACGTTTTGATAGAATCTCTTCGTAGTACGCGAGCAAAGCATCCACGCCAGTCACCACATCACGCTCAGCCACGACCGGCAAACCCAAAGACACTAAATACAACAAAATATCCGATTGCTGCTTGAACTCAGGCAAACCCTGCCCCACACCAATATCATAACAATACACCGCTAAGTGACGTTTGGCCGCGATGCGTGAATCCAGCTGGCGCAAACTGCCGGCTGCCGCATTGCGAGGATTCGCCAAGATTTTCTCACCCGCTTTATTCGCTGCCACGTTAAACGCTTCGAAAGCTTTGATCGGCATATACACTTCGCCACGGACTTCCAAAAGCTTTGGGGGCTTGCCTGAAAGCTTTAATGGCAAGGCACGAATTGTACGCACGTTGTGCGTCACATCCTCACCCACTTGCCCGTCACCGCGTGTGGCAGCTTGCACTAAAAGACCGTCTTCATAACGCAAACTCACCGCCAAGCCATCAAGCTTAGGCTCGACAGCAAAGCTCACTGATGCGCGCTCAAGCTTATCTGTAATACGCTTGATAAAAGCCTCAAGGTCTTCTTTAGTAAACGCATTCGCTAAGGACAACATCGGCTTTTCATGACGGACCGTTTTAAATTTATCGAGTGGTGTGGCACCCACACGCAGCGTTGGGCTATCGGGTGATTTTAACGTGGGATGCGCGATCTCTAATGCTGACAATTCATGAAATAAGCGATCATATTCACTATCAGGCACTGAGGGGGCATCGTGTAGGTAATATTCTTGGTTATAGCGTTGCAAAAGCATTTCGAGCTCACGCATGCGTTTTTCGATCGCTTTACTCATTCGGCTTGACTGCCTGTATCGACACCAACACGCCAAATAAAGGGTGATCAAAATACGTAAAGTGACTTAAAAGCATGCGTTGCGTCTGATTAATACTAAAACTTTGCAGAGGCACGAGATTGAACTGTTGACCAAAATCGCTATCGCTCACACCACTGACTTGACTGACTGGCAAGGTTAGGTTGAGCTTCACATCGCCCATAATAAAGCGGCCTAAATCAACCTTCACCGCTCCGTCGATTTGCCAGTAAGCGGCTTGCGGCAACACAGGGAAATCATGAATCACGGCGCTGTCTTGTGAGATCACTTGACCTTTCGCATCATAAGCTTGGCCGCCATAAATATGCAGCCACTTTGCCGGCGCATCATTGGACTGCAACCAGGCCACATCCAAAACGATATGGTTTTTTTGTCTAGCCAACAAACGACCAATTCCTCGCAGTTGCTGCTTGGGGCCTGGCAATAAGGTGTATGTGGCAGAAACGGGTGGTTGATTTTCAGAAGATTGAAGCACTGCAAATTTTTGTAAGCTTGCCGGAGAATACAGATAAGAACGCCATTGTTCAGAAGCCAGTGTATCAGGTGTGACGTGGGTAAAGACTAATAAGTTGATGCGATACGTTTTAGCCTGCGCCACGATAGAAAGCACAAGCAACACAAGCGCAGTAGATAACTTAAAGAGACACTTGTTGCTCAAGCGGCTCATGACCACCCCCTAATAGCTTCTTTTCAATGTGCGCGAGCTGGCCTGTGTCTTCCATTAGCAACAATGCCTGATCAAGCAAAGCCACTTTAGCAGAACCCGCCCGCATCGCAAATGCATAACGACCATTAGGGAAGACTAAATTAGTTTGCTCCACCTCATGATCAGGGTGCTTGACCAAGTAATAACGCGCATCGATGCTATTCAGGAATGCCGCTGCAACTTTATGCGCACTCAGTAAATTCATCGCTTGTTCCACACCTGCGACCACCATCGGTTTAGCGCGATAATGACGCACCAAATTAGCCGCGACTTTGTCGCCCTGTAAAAAGGCGACCCGCTCACCCTTAAAACTCGACAAAACCACCGCCTGGTGTTTCGATGAAACACGCGCGCTGGTCAGTTCTGCCGTGATGACTGCCGTCATGGAAGTGACCAAAAACAACATGAGCACCATCCAGATAATGGTGACCAAGCGGCCTAAAAACGTTTTCGGCGATTTATCGCCGTAACCCACGGTAGTCATAGTCACCATCGCAAACCAAATACCGGCGCCAATACCGCGCAAGGGTTTTCTCGGGAAATCCGTGTTTTTACGACGTTCAAACCACCAAACCAAGACACCAACAATGACAATCAAGACGAATAAAGCCAAGACCACGCTGCTGGCCAAAACGCGCAGAAATGGCGCGATCTCTTGCCAAAAAGATAAGGACTTATACGGCGTGTAAACCTCAACATTGTCATCGATATAGCTACTGAGAAAGACAATACCAGGATGGCCAGGTTGTGCCTTGATGGGGCCCAAAACCACATCCACTTTTTTAGCTTTCAACGCCTGCATAACGTCAGACTTAGAATGATAGGTGATGTAATGTGAATCCAAACTCAGCTGATCATTCAAACGCTCCCAGACCGCCTGCGCAACCTCAGCGACAGCCTCATTACCTTGCGACTCAAGAACGCCTACGGTATAGCGATTAAAAATGGCTGCTTGCGAAAAAGAAAACAAGCTGATTAAGATGAAAATAGAGAGCCAGCGCCTCATTGAAGATTCCCTAATAGACGGTAGCATCCAGTTTATGCAAAACTTAAGGTCGCTTCAACGGCTTTTTGCCAACGGGCATAAGCTTGTTGAACCCCTGAAAGATCGCTCGATGGCATAAAGTTCTGATCGCCTTGCCAGAGTGTTTCAATGTTTGAAATCGACTCAAAAAAGCCGGTCTTTAAACCCGCCATAAACGCCGCGCCCAAGGCGGTGATTTCCGTGTGCCTAGGCTTTGAAACCTCAAGCGCTAAGACATCGGACAAATACTGCATGAACCAACCGTTCGCCGTCATACCACCATCGACACGCAATTGAGTTAAGTTTGAGACGCCATCTCGCTTCATGGCTGTGAATAAATCCATGGTTTGATAGCAGACGGCTTCCAGAGCGGCGCGGGCGATGGCGGCCCGTGACGTGTCGCGCGTCATCCCCAAAAGGCTTGCTCGCACATCCGGCTGCCAATGCGGTGCGCCCAAGCCTGTAAAGGCAGGCACCATGTAAACACCCTCATTTGAACTTAAAGAAGCAGCCAAGTGCTCCGTTTCAGCCGGCGCATTAATCACACCAAGCTTCTCATGCAACCATTTCACCGCTGCACCCGCGACAAAAATACTGCCTTCCAGCGCGTACTGAACTTGCCCCTCTACTCGACTAAGCACGGTCGTCAGCAAACGATTCTCGGATGACAACGGTTGATCACCTGTATTGACCAAGGCAAAACAACCCGTACCGTACGTACTTTTGATCATACCCGGTTTAAAGCAAGCCTGCCCAAAGGCTGCGGCTTGCTGATCACCGGCCACGCCGGTGATAGGCACCGCTTGCCCAAAAAACTCAACATCAAGGCTGCCAAAATCGTCCACATTATCTTTCACTTCGGGCAGCATGCCTTTTGGAATATCAAACAACGTGAGCAATTCATCATCCCAGGTTTGCGTGTGAATATTAAAAAGCTGAGTGCGAGACGCATTCGTCGCATCGGTGACGTGTGAAGCCCCCTTGCTTAAACGCCAAATCAAAAAGCTATCGACAGTGCCAAACAGTAAGTCGCCGGCTTGAGCCTTCTCACGCGCACCTGGGACTTCATTTAAAATCCAGCGGATCTTGCTGGCCGAAAAATACGGATCCAACAAAAGGCCCGTTTTTTCCGTGATCAGCTTTTCATGACCCGCCTCACGCCATTGCTGGCAAAACTTAGCTGTACGACGATCTTGCCAAACAATCGCAGGATACACCGCTTTGCCCGTGTGCTTGTCCCAAACCACCGTGGTTTCCCGCTGATTGGTAATGCCAATCGTATTGATCGCCTTCACGCCACCGGCTTGTTTAATCGTCGAACGAATCACAGACAAGGTGGTGGCCCAAATCTCTTCAGGGTCGTGCTCTACCCAGCCGTTTTTAGGAAAAAACTGCTCAAAGCTTTTTTGTGAAACGGCGAAGATATTCGCCTGCTGATCAACGAGCAAGGCACGCGTGGATGTCGTGCCTTGATCAATCGCTAGAATGTAATGACTCATGGTTTATAGAGTGACTTAGGCTGAGGATAGGCTTTTTCCATTAAGGCCTTTAGCTCGCCCGGCATGACACGCACCCAAGTTTGCGTACGGCCCAACAAACTAAAGCCAATATAACCACGTACAGCTAAGTCGTGACCACCTTTGGTAAGGTGCATTTTCACTTTGTATAAGTGACCGCTATTCGGATCAAAAATATGGCCGCCTTCCCAATCATCAGCGGTTTGATGCAAGCCTGACATAATCGTCAAACCCGCCAGACGGTGATTATGGTATTTGCCGCCACACTTTGTGCAGTACAAATTTGGGGCTTTGCCATTGATTTTAAAACCCGTGATAATGCGGCCACTGAATGTGCCATCATCGGCTTTATAGATTTGCATAATACTTTGAAGCTTGCCCGTATGATCATCGTACTGTTTCCAGTAACCGATAGGCGAAGCCAGATTAACCGCAAAAACCACACAGGAAAGAGAAAGACTGAATAACAAAACCCATAAGCGACACATAGACACCCCCTAAAACTAACCAGCAATAAACGCAACCATTTTAGTCAGCCCCTATTCAACTTGTAAAGTAAAACCTTGATGGTGCTTTTTTTTGATCGATGTGAGCATGATGTTTGCCTCACGCTCTGTTTGATAGGGCCCGATATAAACACGGTAAAGCACCGTCGGCGAAGAAGCTGATCCTAGGGAGTAATAGTGCAAACCCGGCAAGTTACGACACGAAAGCATCAGGCGAAACAACTCTGGACGACTCGTGGTACTGGCTAACTGCACAATATGCTCACCTTTTTGGGGCTGAAGCAAATAACTCTCAAGTGAAAGGGGCTTCGCGCTTTTGTATAATACACGATACGATGGCATCGCATTCTGGGAAGATCCCGACATCCATGATGCAATGGTTGTAATCGTTTTGCCGTTTAGTACGCCAATATCTTCCTGCAGTTCAACATAGGTATTCACATAATCGTATTGTGTTTTGGCCATAATACGCAACTCATCATAGTATTCAGCAATCAATTGCAACAAGTCCATTTCCGTCTTTTGACCGAGAGCCACTTGCTGCATCATGTATTTAATGGCCAATCGGTCAGACTGAGCAGCTAAACGGTTTGCTTCGTAACGCTCAGCAAGGATCCCGAGATCCAAAAAATCTTCCTTTGTCTTGACTTGCAATAAAGCGCGCATATCCAGCAGCTGATAATAACTCTTCGAGTAGCGGGCTTCTTCATGCTGTGTTTCAGTGTAAATACGCCCCCCCTCAAACACAGGCATAGAAATCTCAACACCGGTTGTATAGCCATGGGCATGCGTGCTGAATGGCTCACTGACGTTGCCAACATAAGGCACCCCAGAATTATAACCCGCCATATTCTGACTATTGCTTTTATTGTACGACGCGACTGCCGTAACAGAAGGCAAGCGCGAGGTGGCCACGGCGGCAATAGCGCCGTGTTTTACAGCCACTTCCTGAAGCAGCGCCTGCACGCCTAAATTGTGAAAAATCGCCTTTAATTGCAGCTGGCGAACACTACCCCGAGCAGCTTTTGGGGAAAAGTGTGCCGAAAAACCGTTAACACGATGAATAGGCTGGTTGAGGGTAGCAGACAGTAAATCGAGAGCATCTTCGTGCATAGCGATTGCTTGTGCATGATCAGACAGAGCACGACGATAGTTTGCCTTGGCCTCTAACACCTGATCCTTGGTACGCTCGTTAAGCTTATAAGCTTTTTCAGACACAATCAGCGCCTTCTTTGTTAAAGCAAGCTCAACATCAGCCGCCTGAATGAGACGCTCAGCCAATGAAACAGATGTATAGCGCTTCACAACGGTTTTCGTTAAATGTTCCCTTGCTGCCGCATAGCGATAACGTAGCCCTGCCTTAGCAATGGATGACAAACGCAAGGCAATAAACTCTGGAAAATTAAACAGTGTCTGTGTAGCCGTAGCGCCATAAGATTCGTAAGAAACATCCGTGGCCGCACTACTATCAAAATCATACTTACCTTTCACGTTTGTTCCAGTTAAAGCCACGTGAGGCAGCACATCTGTTATAGCGCGATTGGCTTTTTCCATCTCTGCACGCATCTGCTCATAACTTTCTTTATAGTTGTAGTTATTCGAAAGGCTTAGCCGGTAAGCTGTGTTTAAACTGGTGACACTCGCTTGGCCAGAAAGCGCCACCGAGACACACGATACACCGAGCAATAATGTACTAAGAATTTTCACGCCCTCTCCTCAAGCAAACCTCCATGGCTTGTTCTAGCAAAGAGTAGACACAAGGCACGAGAATCAAGGTCAGAATCGTTGAGGCTAGCATGCCAAATATCACCGCCACACCCAAAGAGCGATCGCCTTCAGAACCAATGCCTGTGCCAAATACGGCAGGAATCATGGCTAAAATAATCGTTAAGGATGTCATAATCACTGGGCGCATACGGCGCGGACAAGCTTGCTGCAAGGCCTCATTAATCGATAGTCCCTCTCTACGAAGTTCGTTCGTTAATGAAATCAACAAAATTGAATTCTTTGCAACCAAGCCCATCAGCAGTAAAACTCCAATCATTGAATAGATATTTAAGTCAATGTGAGCAAGCCACAAGCCATAAATAGCACCAATTGCAGCCAATGGCTGAGCCAACATAATCACCACAGGTTGAATGAGGGAATTAAACTGTACTGCTAAGACAACGTACAACATCAGCAAGCCGATCCCCAATGCGGTTAACATACCGCTTGCCACTGACAAATATGACTCGCTTTGTCCCAAAAATAATAACTTAACCTCTGCAGGCAGGTGTTTTTTGGCCAAGGCCTTCACTTCAGCAATGGCAAGCCCTAAGGATTTTTTTGGCTTACCGCTAAACTGAATATCGACCTGATCATTGATTCGACTAATCTGGCTAAAGGCCACACTCGGAACCAGTTTTGCCACGCTGCTCAAAGGAACAAACTGACCCGACGGTGTATACATATAAATTTTATGCAGATCATTAGGCTGGGTGAGACTCCCCTCTTCTGGTGATAAGTAGATCGGGAAGGTGACGCCACTACCTTTGTACAATAGGCTGCCAACTTGGATATCACCACCGTAGAGAGCTGTAACTTGTGCCACGGCTTGCGGCGTAATGCCCATACTGGAAATCAAGGCTCGATTGACCTCCAGGCGATATTGAGCCTGAAGCTTTGGTGCATCAATAGAGAGACGCCCTAAATCAGGGTGTTTATCCAAAACATCAGAAAAATCTTGGCCAATTTTTGTAAGAATAGCGTTATTTTTCCCGAGCAAAGCAAAATACAAAGGATCAAGATGCCCACTCACAAACGGTTTGCCTGCCACAGTGACTTCTGTGCCAGGGATATCCGAAAGCGCTCTTGACAGTGTATCGATAGCAGCATCTGTATCACGAACCTGTTTAAGGTTAGCGATGATAGTTCCCTGATTTTGAGTATTCTGCCCAAGCAGCAGTAAATTAGAATAAATAAACGGGCTTGCTTTTACCCTAGCCTCTATGAGCTTGGCCCGATTTAATGTGTATTCCAACCCGCTATTGTGCGGAGTTTTAAACTCAATCTCTAAGGCAGAATTATTTTGCTTTGCCGGCAGAAATCCAGAACCGATAACCCCCATAAGAAAATAGGCTGGCACACATAAAAGAACCACCAACACCACCGTGAGAATTCTTCCTTTTAAACAGAGCTGCACCAATCTCGTATAGGCCTGGTCCAAACATGAGAAAGCGTGTTTCAAAAACCTTGTCAAAAACCAAAGACGCTCTGGCTGGCTCGGCAAATATTGACAGAGAATAGGCGACAAACTCAAGGCAAAAAACAAAGAAAATAAAACACCAGAAACCACAACCAGCGCAAAAACCTTCAAGAAAATGCCGAGTATACCCGGCAAAAAAAACACAGCCACAAAGATACAGACTAGAGAAATGGACGAAGCAATGACAGGCTTAATGATTAAGCTCATAGCTCTTAAAACAACCTCTGAACGCGGCAGGGCCTCACCTGTTGCCGACTCGCCCACATGCTCAACGGCTTCCACCACGACAATCACGTCATCAACGACAACGCCAACTAGCAAAATCAAGCTCAGCAGTGTCAGCATGTTGATAGAATAGTCGAACACATAAAGCACAACCAAACCGCCGAGCAAAGATAGCGGCACGATAGCCACCACAACAAGGGTTGGCGCCAATCGTCTTAGGAAAATAAACACCACCAACGCAGCGAACAAAACACTCCAAACAATATCGCTTTTTAATGAGCCCAAGGTGTCTTCGATAATACGTTTTGCATCGTAGGGTATTGATAAGTGAACACTGTTCGGTAAATCAGTAATGACATCATCATTAAGAAATGTATCAACTGAAGACAAAACAGAGAAGGTATTTGTATCATTGCTTTTTACAATACCCAGAGCAATGCCCTGCTCGCCGTTCAAGGCAGAGTACGCTTGATTACGGCCGGCGGTGAGCTTAACGTTAGCAATGTCTTTCAAGAAAATGGGGGCATGATCTCGATAGGTAATGATCATATTCTCCAAAGCCAGCAGACTGTAAAACTTAAGATCTAAATTCAAAAGGTAGCGCTGTTGAAAGGTCGTGACAAAACCACCAGGTATGCTGATATTCCTGGTATTAAATGCCTGAAAAACTTGCTGCAAGTCGATTCCATAGGCACTCATTTTCACAGGATCCAAAAAAACCTGAACACTGCGCTGCCCTGCACCAACCAAGTTAACACCCGCCACACCTGGAATACGAGATAAGTCAGGCACAATATTGTGCTCTGCATAAAAGCTCAGATCATTGACACTATACTGACCTGACCTCAAAAATAACCACATAATCGGCACATTGCTATTGCTGAATTTCTTAACCGTGATGCGCACGTCCCCAGGCAAGCTCGACTGAACCTGGCCAACTTCATTTTGAATCATCTGATACGCATCATTAACCGGAACCGATAAATTCATTACGCCAGTAATCAAGCTAATATTCGGAAACGAAATAGAAAAAAGATTGGTCATTTTGCTGATTTTCATCAACTGTTTATTGAGCGGCTGAGTAACAGACTGATCGACGGCTTCCGCACTGGCGCCATGCCATGTAGCACTCACCTTAATAATCGGGGGTGTTGTATTCGGTAAATGCTCAACTGAAGTATTGCGATAAGCGTACCAACCAGCGACACAAACCAAAATAGCCAGCAAAACCGTGACAAGGGGGCGGCTTAGGAAAAAACGAACAAACCACATGGTCTACTGCTTCTCCATCACGTGAACCCTGACACCTGAATGCAAAAAGCCTGCGCCGTCTGTGACAACTTTATCGCCACTCTTCACACCGCTTAGCAAAACATCAAAGCCATTAATTGAACCATCCTCCATGGTGATCGGCAAAGGATAGGCTCGCCCCTCTTTCACCACAAAAACAGCCGGCCCTTTTAACGTCAAAACCACACTTGAAGGCGGCACCAGAAACACTTTTTTGTGCGGATTAATGATAACCTTGCCTTTCACGCTCATGCCAGGGTACCAACCACCTGGGTTATCAAAATAGACCAAAACACCAAAGGTTCGATTAAACTCACTGATCAGCGGCGTGATACCCGCCACTTTTGTTTTAATCAGTGGTAAATTCTCATTGTTTGTTGAGTAAAGTTCAACCGTTTGGCCAGGCTTAATTTGGTTCCTAAAATCCTGAGAGTATGGCAACACAGCCTTCAGGTGATGCGTATCGGCCACAAGCGCCAATAAAGTGCCGGCTGCAACAACCGTGCCCTCATGAACCTTAAGCTCTTGCAAATAACCTGTGAGTGGTGAGCGAATATTTGTATCCCCAAGCCTTGCTTTCGCCTCGTTGTATTGAGCCTGAGCCATTTCACGGTCGCTTTTTAAGGCGAGCAAGCGGACTTGTTCAGCTTGGAGCGTGCTTTTTGTGATCGCGCCAGAATGATATAGCGCGGTGAGTCTGTCGACGGTTTCTTGCTGAAGAGTATAGCCAGCATTAGCCTTATCAAGCTGGGCCTTCGCAGCATTGAGATGATACCCTTCTTGTTGCGCACGAAGCGTCATCAAAACGTCGCCCTTTTTCACAGCCTGCCCCTGAGAAAAATAAATGCGGCTCACCCGGCCTGGCACGGTGCTTTGCGCATAGTTAATTCGAGTACTCTGAATATTGCCGATAGAAATATAGCCCTGAGCGATAAACCTAGGTTCCACTACATGCAGGTTAACAGGCACCACTTGCGAAGCCAGTGCTGTAGAAGATAAAGCAAAGCACAAGCAAAAAAAGGCAGGCAATGTGCTTGATAAAAAGCGAAGCCTTGTGAGTTTCGGCATTTGTTTACAGGTCATCTAACAATCAAACAGGGTTAATTACACAGCATTACCCAGCGGCAAGTCCATAAAATAATTTGATTTTTTTGAAAAAAAATTTGCAGTTACATAATATATGAATTAAATTAACAACGTAGTCATCATTTTATCTATTCATTTAAGGAGATATGGATATGCCAACTAAGAAAACTACTGCAAAAAAGACGACCGCTAAGAAGCGCACTTCAAAGCCAAGTCTTAAGGCGCTTGAAACTAAAATCAAGCAATTAGCTAAAAAGCTTGCTGAAGCTAAAAAGCAACACGACAAGCTTAAAAAGGAAGCTAAAAAGAAGCCCGCTGCTAAAAAAGCAGCGCCTAAGAAACGTGTCGCTAAGAAAACAACGGCTAAGCGTAAACCGGCCAAGAAAGCTGTCACTAAAAAGACAACAGCTAAGCGTAAGCCGGCTAAGAAAACCGTTGCTAAAAAAGCTGCGTCTAAACGTGTAGCTAAAAAAGCACCTGCTAAGCGTAAAGCACCTGCTAAACGCAAAACTGCTAAGAAGAAGTAAGACGACTACTTAGCAAAAAAAGCCGCGATCTTCGCGGCTTTTTTAGTTTAAGAAGTCACAAAAGACTAGCGCTCGAGATGCGCGCAAATATTGGCCTCAACGCTTGCCACATCACCCTCACCGTCAACATGAATCGCACGATCTTCATAATACGCCAGCAATGGTGTCGTCAACGTTTGATAAACCGCCAAACGCTTAGTGACTGTTTCAGCCTGATCATCATCACGCTGAGTGAGTGGCTCACCCGTTTCATCATCCAATCCCTCACGCTTAGGCGGGTGATTCACAACATGGTAAACCCGCCCTGAAGGCAGGTGAACACGTCGCCCAGTCAAACGGCTAACAACCACTTCATCACGCACATCCAAGACGATCACTCGATCCAAATTAACCCCCGCCTCGTCCAAAGCTTCAGCTTGCGGCAGTGTGCGCGGAAAGCCGTCAAGGATGAACCCCTTGGCGCAATCCTCCGATGCGATACGATTAAGGACAATCTTGAGCATAAGCTCATCATTCACATAGTCGCCACGATCCATAACAGACTGCACTTGTTGCCCCAATGGCGAAGCAGACTGAATTTCTCTACGTAGCATATCACCGGTTGAGATATGTGGAATATTCAGCTTATGACTTAAACGCGCGGCCAAAGTGCCTTTGCCGGCGCCTGGCGCACCTAAAAA
This sequence comes from Gammaproteobacteria bacterium CG11_big_fil_rev_8_21_14_0_20_46_22, assembly GCA_002796245.1. Lineage (NCBI taxonomy): Bacteria > Pseudomonadati > Pseudomonadota > Gammaproteobacteria > Gammaproteobacteria bacterium CG11_big_fil_rev_8_21_14_0_20_46_22. Next base: position 32,925 of record PCWT01000051.1, read on the forward strand.
TAAAATTTTCATGAACATTATTACCTAGACTTATCTTTCGGAGGGCATTTTAACAAGCGAACCCAGTTTTGTCACTCGCTGAGGGCTTTCACTTTTTGCTGCTGCGCTTGTGCGTAGGCTTCTTCCAGAATCGGACGCAGAAAATCAGGGATGTGCTTCTCAAGCCAGTATTCGGCCTTACCCGGCATGCTGCCGCTAACAAATCCCACATGCCCACCGCACTCAGCAAGCTCTAAAGTCACAAAGGGAGAAAGCTCTTCCTCAGTGGGAATCACGTCAGGCGACATAAAGGGATCATCTTCGGCATGCACGATCAAAGTCGGCACCTCAATATAACGCAAGTACTGGCGACAGCTCGCACGCTGATAATAATCTTCTGGACACAGATAACCATGCACCGGCACCACGAACAAACTATTAAAGTCATGCAGATCTTTCACTTTGCTAAAGGCATCCAAATCAATCGGGGCTGACTGCCCCGCGGCTTTGAATTTACCCAGCACCTCGTCGCGCAGTTGATCTAAGATCACCTTGTGATAAAAGCGAGAAAAGCCTTTGCGCACACGATTTAATGATTTCTCAATCACAAACGGCACCGAAACAGCTACAGCCGCTTTGAGTGGATTGTATTGGCGCGTTTCGCCCAGCCACTTTAATAAAACATTCCCCCCTAAGGAAAAACCAACACCCGCAAGCGGTGTGTTGGGCTCACGCTGCATCAAGGAAATCACAAATTCCTGCAGGTCATTCGTGTCACTGGCGTCGTACGTTCTGGCGTGCACATTCGGCTTGCCACTGCTACCTCGAAAATGCATCAGCACACCCCGGCAACCACTCTCGGCAATCGCCTTGAGCGCACCTGTGGCATAGGGTGATTTTATGGAGCCACCGATACCATGCAGAACAATCACAATGGGCCCATCGCCCTCGCCGGCCCAGACAAGATCCAAGAAATCCCCATCACGCAAGGTAAAGCGCTCTTCCCGCAACGCAATTTTGGCATGATAACCTGTGACCTGGGGCCACAAGGTTTGAAGGTGCGGGTTTTTGAGCCACCACGCCGGCTTAAACACACTTCGAATAATCATGAATTATTCTATACAGCAAACTTGAATCAACACAAGTTCTTTTAAGGCCCACCACTTGACCAGGCCACGTGCTTTGTTACGATAAATTCAATCAACAGGAATCAAGCGTATGGAAATCATCGGCTCACAAAAAATCTTAATCGGCTGGAAGGAGTGGTGCTCGCTGCCCGAGCTTAAAATACCGGCGGTGAAAGCCAAAATTGATACCGGCGCTAAGACCTCTTGCATTCACGCCATCAATATCGAACCGTTTAAAAAGAACACCGTCGACTGGGTGCATTTTACTATCGACCCTATTCAGGGCGACGACACGGTTTTAGTAAAAACCAACGCGCGTATCGTCGACAAGCGCCTGATCACAAGCTCCAACGGCCACAAAGAACTACGATACATTATCCATACCACATTGCGTTTAGGTGAGGTAGAATGGCCCATCGATATTAGCTTGTCGAACCGTGAATCCATGCGCTTTAAAATGCTACTGGGTCGAGATGCGCTAAAGCATCACACACTCATCGACCCAGTTAAAATGCATTGCCATGGCAAGTTCACCAAACGACAAGTCAAACGCATGTACGGAGCTTAAGCATGAAAATTTGTATTCTCACGAAAAATTCGAAACTTTACTCACATCAGCGCTTAAAAGAAGCCGGTGAAAAACGTGGCCATGAAATGATGATGCTCAACACCCTCCACTGCTATATGAACATTTGCGCTTCTGAACCCACGGTGCATTACCGTGGCGGTAAAGTGCTTGAACAAATCGATGCCGTGATTCCTCGTATCGGCGCGAACAATACTTTTTACGGTACGGCTGTTTTGCGTCAGCTCGAAGTCATGGGCACTTACTCGCTCAATGATTCCCTGGCTATCGTTCGCTCACGTGACAAATTACGCTCCCTACAATTATTGTCTCGAAAAGAAATACCCATGCCCGTCACAGGCTTTGCCAAATCCCCACTTGACACCGAAAATCTTATCGAGCTTGTTGGCGGCGCACCGTTAATCATCAAACTCTTAGAAAGCACGCAAGGCGAAGGTGTGGTCCTAGCTGAAACCAACAAAGCCGCTCATTCAGTAATCAATGCGTTTAAGCTGCTTAATGCAAATATCCTTGTCCAAGAGTTTATCAAAGAAGCTGCTGGCACCGATATCCGCTGCTTTGTGATCGGCGACCAAGCTGTGGCAGCCATGCAGCGCACCGCCAAAGCGGGCGAGTTCCGCTCAAACGTGCACAAAGGCGGCTCTGTTGATGTCATTGAATTAACCCAAGAAGAAAAAGATATCGCCGTGCGCTCAGCGCAAGTGATGGGCCTTGAGGTCGCCGGCGTTGACCTTATTCGTTCTGCGCGCGGCAGCCTACTATTGGAGGTTAATTCCTCACCCGGCCTTGAAGGCATTGAGAGAGCGACAGGGCTGGATATCGCCTCGATGATGATCGAGCACATCGAGCGCGAAGTCTCAAATAGCAAGCACAGTGATAAAGCTCGGTAATCGATGATTCACACTCTGAATGATGAAAGCTTAAAACAGGCTGTTGACCGACTACGCGCAGGCGAGCTGATTGGCTTACCGACTGAAACCGTCTACGGCCTTGCCGCTGATGCCAGCAACACCGCAGCAGTTGAAAAAATCTTTACCTTGAAGCAGCGTCCGAAAAACCAAGCGCTGATTGTTCATGTCAGTCACAACACCCCACTCTCACACTTTGCGCGCGACATCCCTGAATTTGCAAAAACCCTCATCGAACAATGCTGGCCGGGCCCCTTATCGCTGATTTTACACAAACGCCCCGAGGTAAATGATTGGGTCACAGGTGGCCACGATACCATCGCCCTGCGCTGCCCGAAACACCCTGTGGCTCAAGCTGTATTGAACACATTCGGTGGCGGGCTTGCCGCACCCTCCGCGAATCGCCACTGTCATTTAAGCCCCACGACCGCCGAAGATGTGTTCGATGAATTTGGCGATGAACTGGCATTGATTTTAGACGGTGGTGCATGTGACGTAGGCATTGAATCAACCATTCTCGATCTCACGCACACCACACCCACCATCGTGCGGCCTGGTTTTTACACAGCCCAGGATTTAGAAAGCATTATCAACACTCGGGTGGTTTACGCAAGTAGCGACCAGGCCAATGCCCCTGGCAATCTTGCCAAGCATTACGCACCCGAAACACCGACATTCCTTTGCGAAACTGAAAACTTACCTCACTCTCCTCATATCGGCGTACTGAGCTTCAAGCCGGCTTCGCATGAACATTGGATCTGCATCGACAAAAACCCCGAAGCCATGGCGCACGCGCTCTATCACAGCTTAAGAGAGCTCGATCACGCCAAGCTAGAATCCATCGTCATTGAAACCCCGCCGCAGGACGAAGCCTGGCGAGCGATTTGGGATCGATTGAAGCGTTTGTGCAGCCAGCTCTGAGATTAATATTGCTTTCCAGACTCGCCTGTCTGTTCGTATTTACCAAGCAACCGTATTGAGTAGCCGGGGTTTCCAATGCTTCGCATTTCAACACAGGCTGCGCTGTAACATCATTGCGAGCGAACGTCAGGGAGCGTGGCAACCTTAGAACTTAATGCCACAAGATTGCCGCGTCGCTACGCTCCTCGCAAAGACGGTTGCTACACCCACCAATAAGTACAGAAGAAAGGTCTCGGCCTGTCGATAAGTATTGACGGGATGTTTTTCAAGGCTGTGTGAGGCAGGATGCCGAACCCAGAGCCCCCAAGGATGGGTTTACGGCGTCCTTGAAATAACACCCCGTCAGTACAAAAGAGACAGGCGGGATTGGGTGAAAGTTGAAAGTTAATCTTCTTCCGATAACATCAACAAACTCGCATTGCCACCCGAGGCTGTGGTGTCCACACTTAATGTGCGCTCTGTCACCAAGCGGGCTAAGTAATGTGGTCCGCCGGCTTTAGGGCCTGTGCCTGACAAGCCCTCGCCGCCAAACGGTTGCACGCCCACCACCGCACCAATCATGTTGCGGTTCACATAAAAGTTACCCACGCGCAGTTTTGATTGCAGCAGCCCCACACGATCACCAATGCGGCTATGCAAGCCCTGCGTTAAGCCAAAACCTGTCGCATTGATATCTTGAAGCACACGATCAAGCTCACTGGCTTTAAAACGTATGACATGCAAAAACGGCCCGAAGAACTCTTCCTTAAGCTCAGTCATGGATGGAATTTCAAAGGCGCAGGGAGCGAAATACGTGCCCTTGCGTGTTTCTGACGGCATTTTGACTTGATAAATAAGCTTCGCGCGTGTTTGCAGCTCATGGTAATGCGATTGCAAGCGATTTAAAGCCTCTTCATCAATCACAGGGCCCACGTCGGTTGAAATATAGGCAGGCATGCCCACACTGACTTCAGCCATGGCGCCCTTGAGCATTTCAATCAAAGCATCAGCAATGTCTTCTTGCACAAACAATACGCGCAAAGCCGAACAACGCTGTCCTGCACTACCAAACGCCGATGACACCACATCCACCACCACTTGCTCAAGTAACGCTGTCGAGTCAACAATCATACAGTTCTGCCCCCCCGTCTCAGCAATCAGCGGCACAATCGGCCCTTGTCGCATCGCTAGCGTTTGGTTAATGATGCGTGCCGTTTGAGTGGAGCCTGTAAACATCACCCCCGCGATATCTGTGTGCGACATCAAACGGTTACCCAGCGTTTGACCATCGCCAGGCAACAAATGCAAAACGTCTTTAGGTACCCCGGCTTCATGCAACAAACGAACCGCATGAAAAGCGATGATCGGCGTTTGCTCAGCCGGCTTAGCAATGACGGCATTACCGGCCACCAGCGCTGCCGCCACTTGACCCATAAAAATCGCCAAAGGGAAATTCCAGGGACTGATACAAGCGATCACACCTCGACCGTGCACACTCAGTTGATTAAGCTCGCCGGTGGGCCCTGGCAAGGTTTGCACCTCAAACAATTTTTCGGCTTGCATGGCGTAATAACGACAAAAGTCAACGGCTTCTCGCACTTCAGCGACACCATCAGGAATCGTCTTACCCGCCTCTTTCGTGGCAATGGCCATAAAAAATGGCGCGCGCTTTTCGAGCAAATCCGCTGCTTTGCGAAGTGCATCCGCACGAGCTTTTACTGGCAAAGCTGCCCATGGAAGCTGTGCTTTAAGTGCGATTTTCATGGCCTCATCGACATGGGCTTCTGTGGCATTAATCACGCTACCAAACGGCTTGTCTAAATCATACGGCGATGCAATCGGCAAGGCATCGCCCGATTTTAACTGCCCGCCAATAATGGGCTGCGCCTTGCAGTCACTTTTAGATAAATCACTCATTTCAGAAGCCAGTGATTTCAGCACGACTTCATCAGGCAAATTATAACCGTGAGAATTTTTGCGCTTCGCGCCATAAATATCAGCCGGCAAAGCAATGCGCGGATGCGCATAGTGTTCCTTTGACGCCACATAGTCGACTGGATCAACCAACAAATCATCGATCGGCGCTTTACTATCGGCAATACGGTTCACAAAGGAGGTGTTCGCGCCATTTTCTAATAAGCGACGCACCAAGTAGGCCAAAAGTTCTTTATGGCCACCAACAGGTGCATAAATCCGGCAAGGACGCTGATACTGTTTCACCACGTCGTCATACAAAGCATCGCCCATGCCGTGCAAACACTGAAACTCGTAATCACCGTGTTCTTTAGCCAGAATCAATACGCTTGCCACCGTATAGGCATTATGGCTGCCAAACATCGGATAAATCGCCGCGCGATGTTTGAGTATTTTACGCATACACGCAATATAAGAGACATCGGTTGACGCTTTACGCGTAAAAACCGGATAGCCCTCTAGACCATTGACTTGTGCGTATTTAATTTCCGAATCCCAGTAAGCCCCTTTGATCAAGCGCACCATAATGCGACGCTGATGCTTTGCATACAGCGCAAGCAACCAATCAATCACATACGGTGCACGTTTTTGATAGGCCTGTACGGCCAAGCCAAAACCTTCCCAACCCGACAATGATTCATCCGCATAGACCTGCTCAAAGACTTCGAGAGACAATGCCAGCACCCTTGCTTCTTCAGCATCCACCGTTAAGCTGATGTTGAAGTCTTTGGCCATTTGCGCAAGCTTCAACAACTTGGGGCAAAGCTCGGCCAACACACGCTCGCGCTTGGCCAACTCATAACGAGGGTGTAGCGCCGACAATTTTACCGAAATGCCCGGGCCGTCATGCACGCCTTTATCCGTACTCGCCTGGCCAATTTTCGTGATTGCCATTTGATAGGATTGAAAATAGCGCTCGGCGTCAGCCGCTGTGCGCGCTGCTTCACCAAGCATATCGTAAGAATAACTGTAGCCCTTAGCCTCGAGCTCTTTGGCGCGCTTAAGTGCTTCATCGATCGTGCGCCCCATCACAAACTGTTTGCCGAGAATTTTCATGGCCTGGCCTACAGCAGCACGAATCACAGGCTCGCCCGTGCTTGAAACCAATTTTTTTAGTGCTCCGCCTAAGGTGCCAGCCGAAGGTTTCAAAATTTTACCCGTTAGCATCAAAGCCCATGTGGAAGCGTTGACGAAGAAAGAATCACTTTTTCCGGACTTATCGCCCCATTGTGCTGAAGTGATTTTATCGCGAATCAAATCATCGACCGTGTCACTATCCGGTGTTCTCAGCATAGCCTCAGCCAAACACATCAAGGCAATACCCTCTTCACTGGAAAGGTCATATTCAGCCATAAAAGCATCCAAACCACTTTTCTTCGTGCAGTTTTTTCGAATATCGTTAATTAGGTTTCGCGCCGTGTCTTCAATCGTTTTTTTCACCGAAGGTGGCAAGGTGGCATCCGCCAAGCGCTCGGAAACATACTGCTGCTCATCACCTAAATACGCCGTATGAAAACCAGCAGGGAAATCAGTGTTCATGGGTTTATTGCGGAAAATCATCGCCGACTCCTTTTAGAGTTAAATTTTTCATGCAAGCTATTAACGGCTTCAATGAAGATTGAAAACAGCAATGCGACATAAAGGTAACTGCGATCAAAGCCTAAATGAACAGACTCTGAGAGTAATAAAAATGACACCAGACCTAAAAAACACAACGCCAAGAGGCGAATACGCCAAAAGGTTTTAATCAGATAAGCCAAGATATCACTGGCTAAAATCATCAGGAGTACGGCCACAATAATTGCCACGGCCATCACCCAATAATCTTTAGCGACACCAACTGCAGTGATGACGCTATCCAATGAAAACAAGATATCAAAGGCAACAATCTTAAAAATCGCGACCCAAAATGTCCGCGCCGCACTCACCACAGGCTCCGATTTTTTCCCACGAATATCATGAGCGAGCTCTTTAATGGCGGTAAACAGTAAAAACAGCCCGCCAAAAAACAATAAGAGATCACGAATGGAAACGGGATGCTCGCCTAAATGAAAAATCGGCTGCACCAACTTTATGAGTGCAAACGCAAAGGCTAGCAAGATCAGGCGTGTGATGATGGCAAAGCCCAAGCCCACACGGCGCGCCAGGGCTTGTCGCTTGAGCGGTAAACGCTGGCTAATGAGGGTAATCACGACAATATTATCGACCCCAAGCACCAACTCGAGGACAATCAGAAGCAGTAATGTTAAAAAAACATCGGCACCCGGCATTTCATCAATCCAGACCTTAAACAATGGGCAAAAGTATATCATGTCGTCCCCCATGACAACATCGCCAAAATTGGGAATTTTTTGAGCACTTGATTCACAAGCCTAGACAGATACAATAGCCGTCTTTAATGGAGACTGACGAGCCTATGAGCACAAAAATTAAAGACCGTTTCCGAGGCTTTTTGCCGGTTGTAATTGATATCGAAACGGGCGGCACCAACCCACAAACCGACGCCGTACTCGAACTGGCCGCCTCGATTATCGGTATGGATGATAACGGCGCCCTATTCGCTCATGAAGCCATCAGCTTTCATGTAAACCCGTTTGAAGGAGCGAACATCGATAGAGAGGCGCTCGAATTTACCGGCATTATTCCAGATCATCCTTTCCGTTTTGCGATTAGCGAAGCTGAAACCTTGAAAAAGTTGTTTGAACAAGTAGATGATGCCATCAAACTCACAGGCTGCCAGCGTGCCGTGTTGGTGGGGCATAATGCCTGGTTTGATCTTCATTTTTTGCAGCAAATGGTCAAACGCGTGAAAATCACCAACCCGTTTCATAAATTCACCAGCTTTGACACAGCGACACTCTCGGCACTGGCTTTTGGCCAAACCGTCTTAGCACGTGCATGCAAAAAAGCGGGGATTAGCTTTGATAAAAATGAGGCGCACTCAGCCGCTTACGATACGGAAAAAACGGCTGAGCTCTTTTGTTACATCATGAACAACATGAAATTGTCGATTTAAGGCATGCCCCAGCCTTTACTTTCGATTGGGCTTTGTCATCTGAGCAGGCACGACCCAACGATCAAAATCCTTCTCAGACAAGGCACCCAGCTCCAAGCACGCTTCTTTCAAGCTTAAGTGCTTCACATGGGCATGGTGTGCTGCTTTCGCGGCCATATCATAACCGATGTGTGGCGCAAGCGCTGTGACCAACATCAATGAGTGCTCGAGGTAGTATTCGATCTTTTCTTTTTCAAGCTGTATACCCTTGGCACAATATTTGGTAAAGCTATGACAAGCGTCACTCATTAAAGTAATTGAGTGCAATAAGTTAAAAATCATCACAGGCTTGAAGACATTGAGCTCAAAGTTACCTTGAGAACCCGCAAAACCGATGGCCGCATCATTACCCATCACTTGCACACAGACCATGGTCATCGCCTCGCACTGTGTCGGATTCACCTTGCCCGGCATGATAGAAGAGCCCGGCTCATTTTCAGGCAAGCTGATTTCACCCAAACCGCAACGCGGACCTGAGGCCAGCCAGCGAATATCGTTGGCAATTTTCATCAAGGCGCAGGCCAAGCTTTTCAAAGCACCACTCGCAAACACCACCGCATCGTGTGAGGCAAGGGCTGCAAATTTATTCGGCGCAGTCACGAACTTTAACTTGGTTTCTTTAGCGATTTCAGCCGCAACTTTTTTCGCAAACTGCGGGTGGCTGTTCAAGCCCGTACCCACTGCTGTACCACCAGCCGCTAACTGCAACAAACCTGGCATGGCTTGCTGAACGTGTTTAATGCAGGCATCTAGCTGTGCCACATAACCCGAAAATTCTTGCCCCATTGTTAAAGGCACAGCATCTTGCAGATGCGTACGACCAATTTTAACGACTTTATCAAAAGCTTTGGCTTTTTTATGCAATTCATCGCGCAAAACCTTCACCGATGGCAACAAAGCGTGTGTGATACGCTCAGCCGCCGCGATATGCATAGCTGTCGGAAAGGTGTCATTGGATGACTGCGACATATTCACATCATCATTCGGGTGAACCGGTGTTTTACTGCCTAATTTGCCGCCCGCAAGCTCAATCGCGCGATTGGCAATCACCTCGTTGGTATTCATATTGGTTTGCGTACCACTGCCCGTTTGCCAAATGCGCAAAGGAAACTGATCGTCTAACTTTCCAGCAATCACTTCATTGGCAGCACGAACAATCAAGCTGGATTTTTTCTTTGTCAGCAAACCCAGATCAGCATTCACAATCGCAGCGGATTTTTTCAAAATACCAAAGGCTCGAATCAACTCAGCTGGCATCACATCATGGCCAATACTAAAATGAATAAGCGAGCGCTTCGTCTGCGCGCCCCAATAGACATCAGCCGGTACTTCGATTTGCCCCATACTGTCAGATTCAATTCGTGTTTTAACCATGGTATGCTCCCCAATCAATATTGGGATGCATTGTGCCCGAAAACCAAAAGCCGGGTCAAGTTGGAGACATCATGCAAAAAGCTCTTTTACTCCTGATGATAGTCTTATGTGGCGTGTTAACTGCGTGCAGTGATGATACGCCAGGTCTTAGTAACTCACCGCCTCGCACGGACCCTTATGGCGTTGGAGACGCGACGGCTGGCGCTGTTTCTGGCTATGGTGAGCAGGTTGCGGATGCGCTTACGCATTGACCCTTGACCCCAACATGATACAGTATCGGCTTAAAATATTGAGATCGGCTCCCATGACCTCTACCCTCAAAAATAAATTCTTTCTCATTGCCAGCGCCTTACTGATTATTGCAATTGCAGTTTATCCATACACCAGAAAGAACACGCTACTGATCTACCTTGCCTGTCTCTGCGCTTACCCACTTTTAAAAATAACCTTTCGAGCCACACTTAAAACACCTGTGGCTATTGCTGCAATAGCCCTCCTAGTCTGGTTTATTATCAGCGCGAGCATGAGCCCACACGCAGCACTGGGCTTTCACTACCTCAGCCGCACAGCAGACAAATTACTTCTCATTCTATTTTTACCCGCACTTTTCTTATCGACTAACACTCGAAAAATAGTGTTCCTCGTTTTTTTAATTAGCGCTTTACTCTGCGCCTTCCTTATCCAAGAGTCATGGTCGGTAATGGCGCATACTTTTGGCAAAGATGCGCAAGCCTACAGTGTTTTCTTTGGCCTATCGGCTGCTTGCTTTCTTCACCAAACCATACTCCACACCATCCATTCTAAAAAAAACAGATATCATGCTAGCCTGGGAATACTGTTTTTCATCGCATTTGCCTTCATGGCATACACCATTTTATTTGTAAATGCTGAACGTATTGGATTTATCATATTTCTTGCCTGCTGTGTGTTTATATTATCTAAGCAACTAAAGTCTCTCGCCGCACTTTTCGTCATCATTATCTTTGTTACTGCAAGCCTCTCAATACTACTCAATAATCAAAACAGTCACCGGCTAAACAGCATTTATAACGCGATCAATCCCAATGCCAGCAACACCCGTGTCAGCTCGCCTCGCTTACGTTTACTGGAATATCAATACGCCTTAAAGCTTTCATTGGACCACCCCTTCGTTGGCTACGGTCTTGGCAATTACGCCGACAACCTTAAGAAGCACTACCCTGAAGCGTACAAAATTATCGCCCAAGGCGGATACCCGAATCGCATTGAAAATAGCTTCTTGTTTATTCTCGTACAAACCGGCTTAATCGGCTGCCTCTTGTACATTGCACTTATCATTTTAGGCTACTGGCAAATTGTGCGGTATTCGAAAGGCAACGAAAGGCTGATACTAGAAACTTTTCTACTGGCTTACTTCTTAGCAAACATGACAGCACCACAATGGATCAACCATTATATTGCATTGCTATTCACATTTCCGGTGAGTGTTGGGATTGCAAACGGGCTAAATGACGCTCTAAAGCGAAAAAAATCACCAGGTAAATTAAGCCCAGTACACAGAAGCCTAGAAGATAAATAACAACATCCATGTGCAGAAAAGCGAGCCAAATCCCTGTCAAACCAAACAATAGCGTAATGACAGCAAGCACCAACGTTGATAACAACGTCGACACACCTAAATCTTTTAAAATATGGTGAAAGTGATCTCGTCCAGCCTCCATGGGACGCTTACCTTTTAGTAGACGCGAAACAACAACAGAAATCAAATCAAACACAGGATACGCAAGCACCCAAGCCATTAATGCCGGAGGAAAGTGCAACCTGAACTGAAGAGTTTGAGAGAGTTGTATCGCAAAATAACCCGCGAGCAAGGCTAATAACATGCTACCCGCATCGCCTAAAAAAACCGCTGCATGATGCCTGCCCGGAAAGGGGAAGTTCAAAAAAAGAAACCCTAACACAGCACAGCATAACAAAGCTATTACGACAGAAAGATTGGACTCCCCCACAAACGCCGCCAAGCCCAACAACATTAAGAACTGAACCATGGCAACTGAGCCTGCCAAACCATCTTGACCGTCAAGCATATTCATGGCGTTAATATAGCCGACAAAAACAACAACCGTAAAAGGAAGTGCAAACCACCCGAGACGGACATGGCCAAAGTATGAGGAGAAGCCGACAACGTCAACACTAACCCCACTCCACAAGACCAACAAAACAATCAAACACAGTTGAATGAAAAAACGAAAGCGGGCTTTTAAGTCCAAAAAGTCATCAGCCACGCCAATTAACATCAACAAACCCGCAACAGCCAGCAAGGGACGATACAATGCTAAACTTGAGGGCAAGGTACATAAGGCAAATGAAAAACCAATAAAAATCGAGACGCCACCAACCAAAGGCGTGTGGTACTTGTGTTTCTTTCTCCCGCCCGGTTTGTCGACCAAACCCACTTTGTGAGCGACAGGCATTAACACTGTAGCTGATAATAAGGTGACTAAGAGCGCTGCACTATAACTTAATAAAACGCTCACAAAACCTGTCCTTCGCAAAGCAAACGCTGCAAGTAGACTTTATAGTCAGCATTCAAACGACCGCTCTCGATGAGCTCGTTAAGACCTGACTTGTTGATGAAGCCCTTCCTAAAAGCTATTTCTTCAACACAACCAATCTTCAAACCCTGTCGTTTCTCAACGGCTGCCACATATTGAGAAGCCTCTAAAAATGAATCGTGCGTACCCGTATCAAGCCAAGCAATACCCCGACCCATAACTTCAACCGACAAGGCTTGATCAGCCAAATACAAAAGGTTGAGGTCAGTAATCTCAAGCTCGCCCCTGGCAGAAGGCTTAAGCGACTTCGCTCTATCAACAACGGTATTATCATAGAAATACAAACCGGTGACTGCATAATTTGAGCGCGGGTTTTGAGGTTTTTCTTCTATCGATATCGCCATGCCTTGTTGGTCAAACTCAACCACACCGTAACGCTGTGGTGACTCCACATGATAGGCAAACACACAAGCACCCGCTTCGCCAGCCTGGATGCGTTGGCGCGCATTCGCCAGTAATAACCCCATCCCTTGCCCATAAAATAAATTATCACCCAAAACCAAACAGGCTGAGTCACCCGCCAGAAAATTTTCCGTCAGTAAAAACGCTTCGGATAAACCGCGCGGCTCATCTTGCTCAATATACTCAATCGAAATCCCAAGATGGCTACCATCACCTAATAGCGCTTGGTATAAAGCCATTTGATCCGGGCGCGTAATCAACGCAATCTCTCTTAAACCCGCCAACATCAAACTTGACAGCGAGTAATAGATCATCGGCTTGTCGTACAAAGGCAATAGGTGTTTGTTGACCGCGGCCGTTACAGGATATAATCGCGTGCCATGCCCGCCTGCTAAAATAATGCCTTTCATCGATAAGCCAGCCTTAATTTGCTTTCACGGTTGATAGGCATTCACCCACCAACGTTTTCCAGTAGTCATCAGCGTTTAGATGCTCGCCATATTTCTCGGCTAATTCATTCAAACGTGATAAACACTGGCTTACTCCGCGGGTTTTCGCGTAATGAATCGGACCACCTCTAAACGGTGCAAAGCCTGTACCAAAAATCATACCGGCATCCAATGTATCGGCATCGTCGACAATCTGTTCGCGTAAACACGCAACGCACTCATTAAGCATACGCAAAATCAAGCGATCGCAAATATCATCATCGCTCATTTTACACTGACCGGCTTCTGGTTTAATCGCTTTCTTGGTTTTCGGATCAAACGTATAAAAACCCTCACCTGTTTTAGCACCCAGCATTTTCGCATCGACTTTTTCTTTTAGCGCTTTAGGCACACTACCACCGAAGTTTTCAACAAAATTTTGCAACACGTGATAACAGACATCCAGGCCGACCATATCAGACAGTTCGACAGGCCCCATCGGCATGCCAAAATTTTCCGCTACACGGTCGATGGTTGCTAAAGGCACGCCCTCTTCGTGAAGGCTTAGCGCTTCGGACATGTAAGGCAACAAACAGCGATTGACTAAGAAACCCGGACGTGATTTTGCCACAACCGGTAACTTATTCATCGCATTCACAAAGGCCACCGCTTTATCTTTCACCTCAGCCGAAGTTTTATCACCATTCACAACTTCAACCAAGGGCATCATGGCTACTGGGTTAAAAAAGTGGATGCCGACTAAACGCTCGGGTTGACTTAAGACAGCATTGATTTCATCAAGTGGAATACTCGAGGTATTGCTTGCCATAATGGCACCGGGCTTCATTTTTGACTCAAGGTCTTTAAACAATTGTTGCTTGGCCTCAAGATTTTCAAAAATGGCCTCGATCACCACATCGGCTTGGGCCACACCACGACCTTCCACGTCAGGTACTAAGCGATCAAACGCCAATTGCACCAAATGGGGTTTTTTCAATTTCTTTTGGTACAGTTTTGCCGCACGCTTCATCGCAGGCGCGATATATTTTGCCTCACGGTCTTGAAGTGTGACAGTCATGCCGCGCAGAGCACACCACGCAGCGATATCGCCACCCATGGTACCGGCACCGATCACGTGAACGTGCGTGGGCTTAAACTCAATACCCTTAGCCAAGCCTTTCAATCGTTGCTGCAAGAAAAACACGCGGATTAGGTTTTGAGCTGTATCGCCCAACACTAATTCAGCAACCGCTTTTGCCTCACCATCAAACGCTTTTTTTGTCACACCATGACGCTCCCAGTTAGCAATAAGCTTATAAGGCGCTGGGTAATGATCTTTTCTCGCTTTTTTAGCAACTTGTTTACGCATCCGGTCGGCCAAGATTTTACGCACCAAGCTTATATTTGTGAGCGCTTCTAATTTACTGGGCGCGTGTTTTTTGGGTAGTTTAGCCATAAACGCATTAGCAGCCGTTTCCAGATGGCGAGCAGGCGTTGCTGCATCGACAATCCCCATCTTATACGCCGCCTTACCCGAGACCAACTGGCCTGTGAGCATCAAGCCCATCGCTTTGACTGCACCAATTAAGCGCGGCAAGCGAACTGAGCCGCCCCAGCCTGGGAAAATACCCAGTTTAATTTCAGGCAAGCCGAGCTTACTTTTCTCATCTTCAACCACAATACGATAATCACACGCCAAGGCAAGCTCCATGCCGCCACCTAAACACATGCCATTAATCAACGCCAATGTGGGAACTTTCAAGGCTTCTAGGCGATCAAACAAGTCGTGTGCAGATTTAATAAAGGCATACGCTTGGTCGAAATCTTTAACTTTTGTGAACTGCTCAATGTCGGCACCCATAACAAAGCCTGTTTTTTTGGCTGAGGTAATCACCACGCCTTTAGCAGACTTATTAGCTTCAAGCCACGTAAGAATTTCGCCCAACTCTTCCAAGAGCGGCACATTAAAAGTATTGACCTTTTCGCCGTCACGGTCGATGTGCAACCACACCACGCCGTTGGCTTTTTCTTCAACTTTCCAGTGTGTTAAGGTATTCATTGTCATCACCATTACCCTTCTACATTTTCAATTAACATGGCGCCACCTTGACCACCCCCGATACAAATCGAAGCGATACCCAGTTTTGCATTTTTACGCTTTAAAATATTGACTGTGTGCTGAACAATTCGAGCACCACTCGCCCCTACTGGATGGCCTTGTGCTACTGCACCGCCGTCGATATTGAGTTTGTTTTCATCGAGCAAACCCATTGCGTGATCCAGCCCCAAAAACTTTTTGCAATAATTTGCATCATTCCATGCTCGAATACAACCTAATACTTGGCTTGCAAACGCTTCATTGATTTCCCAAACATCCGGCGCATTTAAATCCAAACCCTGACGTTTAAGAATAGGCGTCACCGCATGAACAGGACCCAAGCCCATTTCGTCTGGATTTAACGCGGCCCACTCGATGTCGCGAATCACCGCCATCGGTTTCAAGCCGTGTTTTTTCACACCCTCTTCTGTCGCCAACATTAAAAAACAGGCGCCGTCAGTGACTTGTGAACTGTTTGCTGCGGTGACTTTACCGAATTGTTTATCAAAAAACGGCTTGAGTTTTTTCAAGTTGTCTTCCGTACTATCACGACGCAAACCATCATCCTCGCTGTATACATTACCGGCTTGGTCAAAAATGGCTGTGATTTCTTTTTCAAACACACCGTCATCGATCGCCTTGGCCAAACGGGCATGACTGCGAGCAGAAAACGCATCCATCTCTTGACGAGAAATACCAAAATGATCGGCGACAATCTCAGCCGTTTGTCCCATCGATAAACCACTGATGGGATCACTTAGGCCATGTAGCAAAGAAATAATCGGTGAAAAAACCCATTGTGGTCGCATTTTTGTAAAATGTTTCAAGCGCTGGCCCATGGTTTTGCAACGCATCATACCGGCAAACCACAAAACCATTTTGTCATTATACAGCAGGGGGGCACGACTCATCGCTTCTGTACCGCCGGCCAAAACCACATCGTGTCGACCTAATGTTAAATCTTTGTACGCACTGTCGATCGCCTGCATGCCAGAAGCACAGTTACGCTGCACCGTGTAGCCCGGGACCTTGTCACCACAACCCAAACGCAAGCCGATAATGCGCGCAATATTGGCTTCATCAGGACTTGGAATCATGCAACCTGTGACCACTTCGCCAATCTCTTCCGCCTTAACGGGTTGGCGAGCCAAGATTTCTCGGGCCGCATAAACCGCCAAATCCGCGGCGGCAAATGGACCTGGTTTACCGCGTGCTTTTAAAAACGGCGTGCGATTAGCATCAATGATATAAATAGGTTTCGACATGTTTTCCCCCTGTTATGATTCGGCATTGCTACTGACATTATGCTGCCAGCTCAATTCTTCATGGTTAAATTCATCCACACGCATCGCATCAAATAGCAATGCATCATAATCTAATAGTTGTTTTGCTTCAGGTTCATTGATCAAACCTGCGGCTTTCGCTTTTACAACACGCTCATCAAAGGTGTCATCACGACCAAAAACTTTGTCTTTTAAGGCTTGGTTTAAGCGTTTTAATAAAGGCTCGACTTTGATCAAAGCCTCGAAAGCCACCTCGATTTTACCGCTTGGCGTTGTACTGTCATGCCCAACATAGCAGTGTTGAGTCAAGCGATCACGAAAACCACCTTTATCCATCATTATTTGAGCGAGCTTGTGCGACAAATCAAAGCTTGGCTGCTTGTAGGCACGACCATAAGGAAACACCATCAAGCGCAAAAAGCCGCCCACGCCTGCCTTGGGAAAGTTTTCAAACACACCGTAAAACGCCTCTTGAATTTCATACAACGCACGCTTCAAACACCAGGTCAACGCCGGCAAGTCTTCTTTAGGCTGGCCCGAGTCACGGTAAAACTTAATCGCCGCGGTCGCCATATAAAGATGGCTTAACACGTCGCCTAAACGCGCTGACAAACTTTCTTTGCGCTTAAGCTCACCGCCCAATATCAAAAACGCCATATCTGAAACCAAGGCCAAGGCTGAACTCATCCGCGTCAATTGGCGATAGTATTTTGCCAATGCGCCCTGTGTAGGCACACGGACCCAAGCAGCCTCGCTCAAACCCATCAGCAAACTGCGCGATAAATTGCTCACAGCATAGCCGATGTGTTTAATCAGGTATTTATCAAATTGTTTTAAGCCACGCGCTTTGTCTTCATCCATCAACGCTTCAAGCTCATGATATAAATACGGATGGCAGCGCACAGAACCTTGACCAAAGATCATCAAGTTACGCGTAAGAATGTTCGCACCTTCTACCGTGATGGCAATCGGCAATGAAATATAACCATTGGCCAAGTAGTTGCTCGGGCCTGTTTGAATACCTTTGCCGGAATGAATATCCATCGCGTGATTGATCACATCGCGACACATTTCTGTCATGTGATATTTTGCAATAGCAGACGCAATGGCTGGCTTAGCATCAAGCCCTAGCGCGCCTGCTGTCATCAAACGCGTGGCTTCGAGCAAATAGGTTTTACCCGCGATATCCGCCATGGCTTCAGCCACACCCTCAAACTTACCAATCGGCACGCGAAACTGTTGACGCAAACGTGCATAAGCACCGGTCATTCTAAAGCTTCGTTTACCGCCCGCTGTACTCAATGCCGGCAGTGAAATCGCACGCCCCACTGACAAGCATTCCATCAACATGCGCCAGCCTTTGCCGGCCATGTCAGGGCCACCAATGATCCAATCCAGCGGGATAAACACATCTTTACCGCGTGTAGGGCCGTTCATAAACGCTAAGTACATAGGCAAATGGCGCTTGCCAGTTTCAACGCCAGGATGCTTCGTGGGAATCAAAGCACATGTAATGCCTAAGGCTTCTTTGTCACCCAATAGATGTTCTGGATCGAAAAGCTTAAACGCCAGACCTAATACGGTGGCGATAGGACACAAAGTGATATAACGTTTCGACCAATTTAGGCGAATACCTAGCATTTCTTTGCCTTCATGCATCCCTTTGCAAACGACACCACGATCAAGCATCGCGCCCGCATCGCTGCCGGCTTCTTCAGAGGTTAAAGCAAAACAAGGGATTTCTTCGGCGGTGGCCAAACGAGGTAAATAATAGTTTTTTTGCTCATCCGTACCATAATGCAATAATAACTCAGCAGGGCCTAAAGAGTTGGGGACCATCACAGACACGGCCGCTGAAATACTTTTAGCCGCGATTTTAGAGACCACCGTTGACTGCGCCAACGCTGAAAAACCAAGCCCGCCGTATTGTTTAGGAATCAACATACCGAAAAATTTTTCGCGCTTGATAAAATCCCAGGTTTCTTTATTCATATCACGATCATGAATGACCTGCCAATCGTCAATCATTTCGCATAAGCGTTGCGTTTGCTTATCGATAAAAGCCTGCTCTTCTTGGCTTAAGCCAGGCTTTGGCATAGCGTGCAATTTTTTCCAATTGGGTTTGCCTGAAAACAAATCGCCTTCCCACCAAACCGTACCCGCCTCTAAGGCTTCGCGCTCAGTTTGGCTAATTGGCGGCAATACCCTGCGTGCTGCGTTAATTAAAAAACGTGTAATGAAGTGACGACGACATAGATTAGCATTAGCAAAAACACCAACCACTATAAATATCAGCCAGGCGGCTAATAAAATAAAACCGTGAAACTCAGGGATCCAGCTCATGAGAAATAACAGAACAAAAAAGACCGGCGTCCACACTAAGCGTGACGCACGAACATAAGCCAAGCCGAAGAAAAGACCGAACAATAGCACTAATTCAATAAGGAACATTTTTGACCATCCCAGGCTTGTCATGATTGTGCGCAGACGATACGAAGCTTAGCCTTGAATGTCAAGTCAGAGCGCCCTATTAGTGAAGCCGTAAATTCAAAAAACGCATCGAAACAAGCCTTAGAAAATAAGGCGAATTAAGCATGGTCATGCTTAGACATTAATCGTGAACTTTAGATCCCATAGAATGCGCAGTGCTGAGCAGTTTCAGCACACTTATAGCCCGATTTTTGATCAATAGTATAGGGAGCCCAAGGAGGTTGCACACCCTCCTTGTTCATCGGCACCGAGGTTGGGTTATTGTATTTAATCTGAAGCGTTGGACCAAGCATACCACCAAGATCATAAGCACACTCGAGCTTACTGCTAAAAATTTGCGCGTATGAAAAAGGGGCGCCCGGACCGGCCGCAGGTACATCTTGCAATAGAGTCCAGTGGCTCACGTCCAGGGTCTGAGGAAACGCGGGTGGGCAGGTCTGCAACTCCATAGCGAAAGCAGATTGCGAGAAGGCCGCTAAAGCAATCCCCGTTGAGAAAATGAACGCCCATTTCGAAGTTAAGGTCATTTTTTCCTCTCTTTGTTCACAGTAATCAATCAATTTTTGATCAATCTAACGTAATATCCACGTAAAAACAAGTCGCTTCAGGACGAAACCGTTGGTCATTCGTCGAAAAAGAATAAAACTTGACTTATTCTCATTTTGTTCTCATACTCAAATCACAAATACGATAACAGGGGAAGGAAGATGAAAACACCGCGCATGAGGGACACCCTCTCGTTTATTAAGGACTACATCAAGCTGCATGACTACGCGCCCACGGTGGCAGAAATTGCCCGAGGGCTTGGCTTGAAGTCGACGGGGGTTACACACCGCTATATCAAGCAACTGGAGGAAGTTGGGATGCTCCGCCTGGTTGAAGGTAAGCGACGTAACATCGAACTCTCAGAACCGGAAAAGGATGAAAACTTCTGCCTTCCCCTACTGGGTAAAATTGCCGCTGGCCGCCCCATCGAAGCCATCCCCGGGATTGAAACCATCGATTTGGCTCGCACTTTGCTAGGCGATGATCGCTATATTTTAAAAGTCTCTGGCGACTCCATGATTGAAGAAGGCATTTTCGACGGTGACCTTGTGGTGTGTGTGCACAGCAACACTGCTAAAAATGGTGATGTTGTCGTCGCTCTGGTTGACGAAGAATCTGCCACCCTCAAGCGTTTCTATCAACCGAGCAAAAATAAAATCGTGTTACAACCGGCCAACGCCGACCACGCCGCCATGGAATTTGAAGCGCAGCGCATCAAAATCCAGGGCATCATGATTGGCTTATTGAGGATTGCGGCCTAAAAAAGTCGCCATCCCGGAAAACGCCTAGCGTTTATCCCGGATCCACGGATCTCCGCTTTCGCAGTGATGACAAAAACGGTTGCTACATAAAGTGAGCCGATGCGAGGCAAATGCGAACGAGACCGAGGGAGTGTACAACCGTACATGACCGAGGATGAGGAAGCATTTAACAAAGCAGATGCCGCACACAGAAAGATCTCGCTTAATTTAAGCGAGCCGATGCGAGGCAAATGCGAACGAGACCGAGGGAGTGTACA
>PCWT01000051.1:53713-58886 GCA_002796245.1 Gammaproteobacteria bacterium CG11_big_fil_rev_8_21_14_0_20_46_22
TGAGGGAGCATTTAACAACGCAGATGCCGCTTAAATTAAGCGAGAAAAGGTTTGAGCTGGCTTCGACGCTTAGCCCTGCCCACTCAAAACTTACGAGTGCGCAGCCTAAGCGTCGAACATTTTAAGCTGTCCAGCCTGCTAATATTTCGATAATTTTCTTAGCCTGTTCAACATTTGAGATGTTAAATTTCGAGCGCATTTGATACGCACCGTTGCGCTTTTGATAACGGCGTACAGCAAATTTATCCGGCCCATACGCCTCTGCTTTATAATCCCACTCTTGGTAGCGAAACATCATCGTGACCCAAGCACCGCCTTTAGCCAATAACGCTTTATCGAGTTCTTTTATTTTCTCCACACCGTCTTCATGGTATGAAATGGTCAAACCTTCTACTGTTTCTGACATACGGCCTCCTGTGTCTTTGCGCACACTCTAAAGGATGCCGCCATAAAAGCCAATAGGTAGTTGACGAAGAATCAAAGACATAGCATACTATGCGCGATTTTTACGCAAAGGAGCGATCATGGCCAGAGAAGATAACATTGAACTCGAAGGTGTGGTACTAGACACATTACCCAACACCATGTTTCGTGTGAAGCTTGAAAACGGCCATGTCATTACCGCCCATATCTCCGGCAAAATGCGCAAAAACTACATTCGCATCCTAACAGGCGACAAAGTCCGCGTGGAAATGACACCGTACGACCTTTCAAAAGGCCGAATCACGTTTCGCGAGAAAAACTAACACCGAACCCGAGAACCTAAAAAGCGAGCTCAAGGCTCGCTTTTTTATTTGAAGCCAGCACAATTACTTCTCAAGCTTTTCAGGTACCTTGGTTTCCTTAGCCACCACTTTCAGCTCTCCATCAGCCGTGGTCACATTCACCTCACCACCTTTAATCAACTCACCGAACAACAATTCATTGGCCAATGGTTTTTTGATCTTGTCTTGAATCAAACGTTTCATCGGGCGAGCACCCATCAGCTCATCGTAACCGTGTTCAGCCAGCCACACCCGCGCAGATTCATCAACGTTAAGCGTGACTTTTTTCTCTTCAAGCTGCTGCTCAAGCTGCATCAAGAACTTGTTCACAACATCGGCAATCGTCGTGATGCTCAGCGGTTTAAATTCGACAATCGCATCCAAACGGTTTCTAAATTCAGGGCTGAAGGTTTTCTTCAACTCTTCCATACCGTCTTTGGTGTGATCTTGCTTTTTAAAGCCAATCGATGCGCGGCTAATGACTTGCGCACCCGCATTGGTGGTCAGCACCAAAATCACGTGGCGAAAATCCACTTCACGACCATTGCTATCGGTTAGTCGGCCATGATCCATCACTTGCAGCAAAAGGTTATACACATCAGGATGCGCTTTTTCGATTTCATCAAGCAAAACGATGGCGTGTGGGTGTTTCAAGACATCGTCTGTTAGCAACCCGCCTTGATCGTAGCCCACATAACCTGGGGGGGCACCAATCAAACGAGCAACAGAATGGCGCTCCATGTATTCCGACATATCAAAGCGCAATAACTTCACACCTAATAAGCGTGACAACTGCAAGACCACCTCGGTTTTACCCACACCCGTGGGGCCTGCAAATAAAAATGAACCCACCGGCTTTTCTTCTTCGCGAAGACCGGAGCGTGCGAGTTTGATCGCATCAACGACCTTTTCAATCGCTTCAGATTGACCAAAAACTTGAAACTTCAAATCGCGCTCAAGGTTTTTTAACAAGTGCTTATCTGAACTTGATACACTTTTCTCAGGAATACGCGCAAGCTTAGCCACAATTTCTTCAATTTGGCCCACACCGATTTTAATGGGCTTATCATTGTCTGATTTTCGGCGAATACGAAAATACGCGCCGGCTTCATCAATCACGTCAATCGCTTTGTCTGGCAAAAAACGCTCGGTTAGATATTTATTTGAAAGCTCGCTCGCAGCCTTTAACGCTTGATCCGTGTATTCCACATGATGATGCTCTTCAAAGCGGGACTTCAAGCCTTTTAAGATCAATGTGGTTTGATCCACCGTGGTCTCTGGCACATCGATCTTTCTAAAACGACGTGAAAGTGCGCGATCTTTTTCAAAGACATTGCGGTATTCTTGATACGTTGTCGCACCCATGCAACGCAACTCACCACGCGATAATAAAGGTTTCAATAAGTTGGAGACATCCATCGCCCCGCCAGACGCTGAACCCGCACCAATAATCGTATGAATTTCATCAATAAACAAAATCGCGTTCGGCACACGACTGAGCTGCTCTAGCAAAAGCTTCATGCGCTTTTCAAAATCACCGCGATACTTAGTGCCCGCAAGTAAAGCGCCTAAATCCAAGCTATACACTACAGCATCTTTGATGGCTTCTGGCACGCGGCCTTCCACAATGGCCAACGCCAAGCCTTCCGCAATGGCAGTTTTACCCACACCCGCTTCACCAACCAGCAAGGGATTATTTTTACGTCGCCTCGCCAAGGTTTGAATCGAAAACTCAACCTGCTCTTCACGACCGATGAGCGGATCAAGCCGCCCTTGCTTAGCTTTATCATTTAAATTAACGGTGAGTTTTTCAAGCGAACTGTCGGAGTCTTCTTCATTCGCCCCCCCCATGGATGAAAAGCCGCCCATGCCCAAATCTGATTCATGCGAAGTATGCGACGCACCACTTGAGGGCGGCGGCGGCTGCTTGTGACCATGGCTGATAAAATTCAACACATCTAAGCGTGAGACATTTTCTTGCTTGAGCAAATACACACTTTGACTTTCTTGCTCACTGAAAATAGCAGCTAAGACATTTGCCCCTGTGACTTCCGTTTTCCCAGAGGATTGCACTTGAAACACTGCACGCTGCAATACACGCTGAAACCCAATAGTTGGCTGCGTTTCTCGCTGCGGCACATCTTCAGGCACAACAGGTGAAGTTTCATCAATAAAGGCAATCAAGTTTTGGCGTAAGCGTGAATTTTTCGCACCGCAAGCGTGCAACACTTCTTGCGCATCCGAATTTTCCAGCAGCGCTAACAGCAAATGCTCTACGGTTAAAAACTCGTGTCGCTTTTCACTGGCAAGACGATACGCCTGGCTTAAAGTAGCCTCCAATGCCTGATTTAACATTACACCCTCTCCTTTTTAACCGTCCAAAGGCTGCATTTCGCAGCGCAATGGGTGCTCATGATCTCGCGCATAGCGTCGTACTTGCGAGATTTTCATTTCAGCGACATTCTTTGTATAGATTCCACACACCGCTTTACCGGTTGTGTGAATTTTCAGCATGATCTCTTCCGCTTTAGGTTTCGTCTTAAAAAAGAAAATACGCAGGACCTCGACCACGAAATCCATGGGCGTGAAATCATCATTAAATAGAACGATTTGATACATTTTCGGTGGCTTGGTTTGAGGCGCTTCGGCAAGCAATATACCGCACTCCACCTCAAACTGTCGCTGCCTGCTCTGAGTCATGCTGGTTGTTATCCTTTACGAGCCACACCGGTTTCGTGAGCAGCCTTGATTACTGCCTCTGAAACGGCTGACACCACCGCTTTATCAAAGACACTCGGGATAATATAGTCTGGATGCAAGTTCTTGTCATCTATGACGCCAGCAATTGCATACGCTGCCGCCAGCTTCATGGCCTCATTGACTTCTTTGGCCATGCAATCGAGTGCACCCCGAAAAAGACCAGGAAAACACAGCACGTTATTAATTTGGTTAGGGTAATCGCTTCGACCCGTGGCAATAATTTTGGCAATACCTTGAATCTCTTCAGGCATAATTTCAGGCGTGGGATTAGACATGGCAAACACGATAGCATCCTGATTCATCGACTTCACATCATCCACCGTCATCATATCCGGGCCGGACAAGCCAATAAAGACATCCGCGCCTTTTATCACCTTATGAATGTCACCCTGTTCTTTGTTCGGATTTGTGCGTTTAGCGTAATCGACTTTTACCTCGTTCATCCCTTCACGGCCATCATACAGCGCACCCTGGCGATCACAGCCGATGACGTTTTTTACCCCAAGGTCTAATAAAATATTGCTACAGGCTACACCAGCCGCACCCACGCCGAGCACCACCACCTTCAAGTCTTCGAAGCGTTTGTTCACGAGTTTTAAGGCATTGATCATCGCTGCTGCCAACACCACAGCCGTGCCATGTTGATCATCATGAAACACCGGAATATCGAGCGCATCTTGCAAGCGACGCTCAACCTCAAAGCAACGTGGGGCAGAGATATCCTCCAAGTTAATCCCACCAAACACCGGCGCAATACGCAATACTGTATCAACAATTTCATCCGTGTCTTTTGTGTTTAAGGCAATGGGAAAAGCATCCACGCCCGCAAACTGCTTAAACAATACCGCCTTACCCTCCATCACCGGCAATGAGGCTTCAGGGCCAATATCGCCCAAACCCAACACCGCGGTACCATCGGTGATCACCGCCACCATGTTACGCTTAATGGTTAGGTTAAATACTTTGCTGGGATCTTCATGAATCGCCATGCAGACCCGCGCCACGCCCGGGGTGTACGCCATGGACAAGTCATCGCGTGTCTTCAATGCGACCTTGGAACGCATTTCCAGCTTACCGCCCAAGTGCATCAAAAAGGTACGGTCCGACACATGAAACACTTCAACAGCTGGCATCGCCGCCAACGCTTCTTGTACATCTTGTGATTGCTTAGGGTTTGAAGTGAAAATTGTAATATCGCGCAACAAGCGGCCATCTTGCACACCCGAAACGTCAATGCCCACAATCTGAGCGCCCAAAGCTTCCACCACATGGCTGACTTCACTCAAATTGCACTGGTTATCATCCCAGCTCATGCGAAGCGTGATACTGTTGGCAGCGGAAATGGTTTGGCGCGACATAGTCTCTACCCCTGATTGGTTTCACCTTATTATATGGACTTGCGTTAAAAGAACAAGAGCCTCAAAAAACGAGCCGATCAAAGCCTGTCTTAAGCGAAACGAAAACCCGGATTATCACGCCTTCGGCGCTCAGCCCATATACAGGCTACATGCACGAAAAAAAAGCAGCCCCCTTTAGGGCTTGTTTACAATGGGTATTTCCGACTGCAAACCAAGCGAAATCGGCCAAAAATTGCAAAAATCTCATTACATATGTTCAATATGTGCTTCGATTTTTTTCATTTTTGGCTC
>PCWT01000051.1:58907-64412 GCA_002796245.1 Gammaproteobacteria bacterium CG11_big_fil_rev_8_21_14_0_20_46_22
ATTGAACGCTTTGAGCAAACGGCAAAGGTCAATAATGTATTTCGGACGAAATTTAAAATTCGCGTGATCCAGCAACGGCGTGATCACCAATCGTGCATCGACCCCGTGCGATTGCAGCTCCTTGAATAAGGCTTGGCTTTCAGCCGGTGAAATCACATTGTCTGAAACGCTGTGCACTAACACCACACGTGCAGCAATATTAGACACATTCGACCAGCGCATAAAGGCTTCGTGCAAACCTTTAATTTCCCGATCGTAATGCGCCACTTGTAAAACACCCTGTTTAAAAATCGGGCGAATAAATTGTGTAACGCGGTCACGTTCGCCATGACTCAAGTGAGCAACATAATTCTCATACGCATTACTTTTGTGACCATTCTGATAGGCATCTTCAATGGCGCATGATAGCGCACGCCCGAGCACAATATCAGCTTCAACCACGGCTTTGGCAAAATTCTTAACCAAGATCAGCTTCGCGTACCGATCACGTGAAGGTTCACGTAAAATATCACCAAAGCAGGCGGAAGGGTTATTACAGCCGCCGATAATGAGCAAGGCTTTCACACGATCACGCACGCTATCTTGCGCAATCGCGCGGATACAAATTGAACCTGAAAAGGACGCTGTAAAAATACCGACAGTGCCTGAAGGCGCAAGATCATAATCATCGGTGACACATTGGATAACTTTAATTATCTCTTCAATCGAAGCCGTCTCGATAAGGCCCTGCTGAATACGCGGAAAATTTGGAATAACGGCACGATAACCACACATTGCCGCCGCACGTCCCAAGTCTTGCATACGCGGATCACGGTAGCCGTAAGGCGTCATGCCATGCACAAACAAGATCGTGCCCTTGGTCGTGACTTCACCTTCATAACGATCAGCCGCAAACCGCTGATCATTCATGCTTAACTCAATGGACTTAGGTAAGATTTTTTTATCCGGCTTTTGAAGGGCACGCAAAAAAGCCACCGACTGAAATAAAGACTCCATGCGCTAAATTACCTTTAATTGCTCTTTTAAATAATCAACCTCATCGCGCAAACTAGCCGCTTGTTCAAACTCGAGATTTTCGGCGTGTTGATACATTTGTTCTTCCAAGTGTTTTATCTTATCGGCCAATTCGCTCGCTGACAACACTTCACCATCGTTTAATAAGCCTTCTTTCTTCAAGGCTTCAGCTTTGGCCTCCATCACATCATGCACGGCTTTGATCACGCTTTTCGGGGTAATGCCATGCGCTTCGTTATAGGCTTGTTGTTTTTCACGGCGGCGATCGGTCTCATCCAGCGCTCGGCGCATGGAGCCTGTGATTTTATCGGCATATAAAATCGCTTTGCCGTGCACATTACGCGCAGCTCGTCCTATGGTTTGAATCAATGAGCGATCAGAGCGCAGAAAGCCCTCTTTGTCGGCATCTAAAATGGCCACCAAGGAGACTTCGGGCAAGTCCAGCCCCTCGCGCAATAAGTTAATACCGACCAAGACGTCAAATTTACCCAAACGCAGGTCGCGCAAAATCTCAACGCGCTCAACCGTGTCGATATCCGAATGCAGGTAACGCACACGCACCCCCTGCTCTAAGTAATACGTGGTTAAATCTTCCGACATTTTTTTGGTGAGCGTGGTCACGAGCACCCGCTCGTTTTTATCGGCTCGCAATTTGATTTCAGACAAAAGATCATCCACTTGTGACCCTACCGGACGTACTTCAACCGTAGGATCAATCAAACCCGTTGGGCGAACCACTTGCTCGACCATCTCCTGGCAGTGTTCACGCTCATAAACGCTAGGCGTGGCCGACACAAAGACTGTTTGTGGCGAGCGTTTTTCAAATTCTTCAAACTTCAAGGGTCGATTATCCAGGGCCGAAGGCAAGCGAAAACCGTATTGCACCAAGGTTTCTTTGCGGGAACGGTCGCCTTTAAACATCCCGCCAATTTGCGGCACGGTCACATGCGACTCATCAATGAATAACAGCGCATCGCTGGGCAAATAATCAAACAAGGTCGGTGGCGGCTCACCCGGCGCGGTGCCCGACAAATACCGCGAATAGTTTTCAATGCCTGAGCAATACCCGAGCTCTAACATCATTTCGATATCATACAGGGTGCGCTCACGCAGGCGCTGCTCTTCCACCAATTTTTGGTTTTCACGAAAATACGCCAAACGATCTTTAAGCTCGTCTTTCACATCTTCGATCATGTTCAAAATACGCTCACGAGGTGTGACGTAATGCGTTTTCGGGAAAATCGTCACGCGTGGCAGTTTTTGAATCACGCGACCAGTGAGTGGATCAAAACTGCTGATCGAATCAATTTCATCGCCAAACAACTCGACCCGTATCGCCTCATGATCATTCTCAGCTGGAAAGATATCGATGACATCACCGTTCACACGATAGGTACCGCGCGAAAATTCCACGGTGTTTCGCACATATTGCAGCTCTGCAAGCCGTCGCAAAATAAAACGCTGATCGCTGAAATCACCGCGACGCAAATGCATCACCATGCTCAAATACGCCTGCGGATCGCCCAAACCATAAATTGCTGACACCGTAGCTACGATAATCGTATCGCGCCGCTCTAGGATCGCCTTCGTTGCGGACAGGCGCATCTGCTCAATGTGTTCATTGATCGAGGCATCTTTTTGGATAAACGTATCACTTGATGGCACATACGCTTCAGGTTGGTAATAATCATAGTAAGAAACAAAATACTCCACAGCGTTATCGGGGAAAAACGATTTCATTTCGCCATAGAGTTGTGCCGCCAAAGTTTTATTCGGCGCCATAATAAGCGCCGGACGCTGACACGCCTCGATGACTTTCGCCATGGTAAATGTTTTACCGGAGCCGGTGACACCCAAAAGCGTTTGGTACATTTCACCGTCTTGGATACCTTGCAAAAGCGCATTGATCGCGCTAGGCTGATCGCCAGCCGGCTGAAACTTGGACACGGCGTGAAAAGGCTTGGCCTTCATGAAGTTTACTCAAACAAAACCGGTATTCTAACAACAGGAGCACAGCATGCAACTTTCTGATCGCGCCACCTCACTCAAACCCTCGGCCACCATCGCCACTGCCGCCAAAGCCCGCGAGCTCAAAGCCCAAGGTATCGACATCATCAGCCTGAGTATCGGTGAGCCTGATTTTTCGACACCTGAGCATATTTGTCATGCCGCCATCGCCGCGGTCAAGAATGAAAAGTGGCACCATTACCCGCCCGTTGATGGCCTAGCCGAGCTCAAACAAGCCGTGCAAGCCAAGTTCAAACGAGAAAATCAACTGGACTATACACTAGACGAAATTCTGGTGTCAGCCGGCGCAAAACATTCTATTTTCAATGCGTTACAGGCAGTAATCAATCCTTCTGATGAAGTTATCATTCCAGCGCCCTACTGGGTTTCTTACCCCGATATGACACAACTGGCCGGCGGCGTGCCGGTGATTATCGAGTCCGGCTTGACCAGCGGTTTTAAAATCACTGCCGAACAACTGCAAAAAGCCATCACCCCCAAAACCCGCGCCTTTTTCATCAACAGCCCATCCAACCCCACTGGCAGTGCCTACACACACGAAGAGCTGGCTGAACTGGGCGGCGTGTTACTCGAACACCCCGACATCATCGTTATCAGCGACGATATTTACGAACACATTTACTGGGCCAACGAACCTTTTTGCAATATCCTCAATGCCTGCCCTGCACTCAAAGATCGCACACTGATTATTAACGGTGCTTCTAAAGCCTATGCCATGACTGGCTGGCGCATTGGTTATATGGCAGGCCCTGCAGAAATCATTAAAGAAGCTAAAAAAATCCAGTCTCAATCCACTTCGGGTATTTGTACCATTGCGCAAGCCGCAGCGGTCGCCGCCCTAAACGGTGATCAAACTTGCCTTGCCGTCATGCGAGAAGCCTTTAAGGCCCGCCACGATTTAGTGACACGACGCATCAACACGATCGACGGCCTATCTTGCCGCCCCGCTGAAGGCGCGTTCTATTGCTTCTTTGATGCCAGTGATTTGATCACGCAATTAAACTTGGAAAACGACTTAGCACTCTGTGACTTTCTCATCGCCGAAGCCCGCGTGGCCTTGGTGCCGGGTACAGCTTTCGGTTTAAAAAACCATGTGCGCTTGTCTTATGCTGCGAGCGAGGACACGCTCAACGAGGCCATTGACCGCATAGAATCGGCGATTGATAACCACCTGAAAAAATAGGCAAAAGACGCTTGACCCCAAAAACGAGTATGCGTATTATTGCCGCTACCAATGCTCCTCGATAGCTCAGTTGGTAGAGCAAATGACTGTTAATCATTGGGTCGCAGGTTCGAGTCCTGCTCGAGGAGCCAATTTTTCAAAGACTTACGCCAGTAACTGCATACTCCCCAAAAATCGTGATTCTCCATCTTGCCAGCAGCTTGGCATTTTTTGAAAGCGTGCCAGCAGAAAAAACCTAGCATTTTTCCCGAGTGTTAAGAATTTCCTAATTTTTGGTGGTTATGATATTGCCTATCGATTTAGTTTTATAACCATTGGAGAG
Organism: Gammaproteobacteria bacterium CG11_big_fil_rev_8_21_14_0_20_46_22; assembly: GCA_002796245.1. Classification (NCBI taxonomy): domain Bacteria; kingdom Pseudomonadati; phylum Pseudomonadota; class Gammaproteobacteria; species Gammaproteobacteria bacterium CG11_big_fil_rev_8_21_14_0_20_46_22. Next base: position 63,455 of record PCWT01000051.1, read on the forward strand.
AGTGTGGCGAGTAATCTTAAGTTAAGTAAAGGTAATCAGCAATTATTAAATGAATGCCGGCAAGCACTGCAATGTGGTTATATCAGTAGCGCATTAGCAAAACGATTATACAAGGCGACTAATCCTGCAGGCCCTGATCATAAGGTATTACGCGCTGCAATTATGCAGTCTATTGGAGATACGCAGTCTATTGGAGAACAGGTTGAAAAAGTGTTTTTTCTTACGAAAGCATTATTTCTCGCTCAAGGCTCGACTGAACGTCGTATAGAGGATGCCTTGTTGCGGGCAGATGATCGTTTTGCTAATGAGTTATATAAGAAATATTATTCATTGATTAATAATCTTAGCGTTGATAGCTCATATAAATGGCGCCCTAGATTACAAGAATTACATCGCCTTGTTTTCGCTGATTTTTATCACAAAATGCCAGAGCAACAAAGTTTGCTAGAAAATATTGCACAGGCTGCGCTTGCTGCTGTTCTGACTACACTCAGTGAGAATGTTCAGGATAGTGAACCGGATAGTGAACTGGATAGTGAACTGGAAGCAGAAGATCCAATGACACAAGCTGAGGATCCTAAGACGCAACAGCGTGTTTTTCCAGAGAAAATTAGAACGAATATACCCCGCAGCTTCAGTCTTTTTTTTCCAGTAGAATCACCATACCTAACCCAACTATGGTTGCCAAAAAAAATACAATCCCGAATAAGTGAGCTAAAAACTGAAATAACTGCACTAAAGGCCCCAGCATGTTGTGCTTTGTTTGCTGCGAAGCGCCCTCATTTACGCCGTAAAAAAACAAAAAAGCTTTTTATGGAAAAAGTAAATACACTTTTAGAAAAGCGATCAAGAATTCTTTCGCTCGCGCCAGGGAGAGGCGAAGCCGACGGCGCGCAGCCCGCGGTAGCTGGCGATTTTCCGGAGAGCGTAGCGAGTCCTGAAAATCTTTCTGCCAGCG
>PCWT01000051.1:64432-144394 GCA_002796245.1 Gammaproteobacteria bacterium CG11_big_fil_rev_8_21_14_0_20_46_22
CGGGGACGGCCGCGGCAAATTAGCTGTCGAGGGTGCTTCGGGGGCAGGGACGGCCGAAACACATCCTGAGACTAGCGACTCGCTGTCTAGCGATGATGATGCTACAGTTCAAACTAATGCTGAAATCATTAAAGAGGCGGTAAATGAAACTGCAACTGACCTAACGGCATCATCTAAAGATATCTTGAACGAAGTATTAGCCGGCGTTGTGAGCCACAGAACACGCGACTTAGTAACGGAAATGTTAGGTGGTAAACAAGCACTTGAGGAATTAAAGCAAACGATAGCGACACTAAATGCGCAGCCAACGGAGAGCACACCTTTTTTTAAGCGCTAACGCTAATTAGCTGAGCCCAATCAAACCGCGTCATTCTCGTTTAGTTTGGTTTGACGCACATGGAGCCTCAGCATTGACAAGCCCAAAGGCCCTGCCTAGAATGATCGCTAATCTATAATAAAGAGCCGCGCTATGGATACCCTTCAAACCATCGAAAAACAAATCAAAGACAACGCGATTATTCTTTACATGAAAGGCAGCCCTGAAATGCCACAATGCGGTTTTTCCGCGCGTGCAGTTCAGTTGCTCTCAGCCTGTGGCGCCGAATTTGCCTATGTCGATATCTTGAGCAACCCAGATATTCGAAAAACATTACCGCACTATGCTAATTGGCCGACCTTTCCGCAGCTCTACATCAACGGTGAGCTTATCGGTGGTAGTGATATCATGATGGAAATGTACCAAGCTGGCGAATTACAAACGGCTGTTGACCAAGCCAAATAACCCATTTATTAACGAGAGGAGATTGAAATATGAGCATCTTAGTTGGACGTCAAGCCCCTGATTTCACCACGGCTGCCGTAATGGGCAACGGCGAAATTGTGGAGGGTTTTAACTTTGCACAACACACGAAAGGCAAATATGCACTGATCGTGTTTTACCCTTTGGACTTTACATTTGTGTGTCCGTCAGAATTGATTGCACTGGATCACCGCATGGAAGAATTTAAAGCGCGCGGCGTGGAAGTGATTGCCGTGTCGATTGACTCGCATTTCACACACAACGCATGGCGCAACACACCGATCGACAAAGGCGGTATTGGCCCTGTTCGCTACACGATGGCAGCGGATATGAACCACGCGATTTGCCAAGCCTATGGTGTAGAAACACCCGATGGTAATGTGGCCTTTCGCGGCACATTCATGATCGATAAAAACGGTGTGGTTCGTTCTGAAATCGTCAATGATTTGCCCATTGGCCGAAATATGGACGAGTTACTGCGCTTGTTTGATGCGATTGATCACTTCGAACAACACGGCGAAGTTTGCCCAGCCGGCTGGAACAAAGGCCAAAAAGGCATGGGCGCTTCACCTGCCGGTGTGGCGAGCTATTTAGCCGAAGAAAGCGCTAAGCTTTAAGACAATGTGGGCCGGCAGCCTAAGCAGCCTGAACCCGATACTGGTCACCAAAGCGTAAAATGGCCCAGGCAATCCGCGCATTTTTATTGGCTAAGGCCACACAACACCATCGTGCAAGTCTTCAGCTTGGCGAGTGCGGGTAAAAAGTGTGAGCGAACGACTGTGAGCGTGGCAATCTTGTCCATTCATCTTGAGATTGCCGCGTCGCTTCGCGCCTCGCAAAGACGTTGCTACCCAAGGCGGTGGCTACATTTTAGATAATGTCATTGCGAGCGAACGACAGTGAGCGCGGCAATCTTGTCCATTCATCTTGAGATTGCTTCCTCGCTTCGCGCCTCGCAAAGACGGTAGCTACTTCTCTAATACACGCTCAATCCCATTATTTTTCTCTTGATCATCGCCTACTCTCAACGTATCCTTGACCCTCGATTTAAGTTGCCAACCAAGGGATTGAAAGACCATGCCTGCTAAAAAATTATTAGCCATTACTTTAACTTCATTATCCATTGCTGCCGTTGCCGCGCCCACCGCCAAAACCGCACCCAAAACAAAAAAACAAACCAGCGCTGCCAAAGCACAACGCGCTCAAAAAGCCGATGGCAGCAACTCAACGCCAGCCGAAATCAAAGAGCAAATCGCGCTCTTAAAAGCGCGTTTAGCCAAAATGGACAACAATGCTGGCGAACCTAAAGCGCATTTTAACTGGCAAAAATACGTCTCTGTCACAGGCCTTGTGAACATGGACGCGAGCTATTACTCCAAGCCGTATTTCGGCGCGGGTAATCGTGAAACAACATCGTCTAGTTTCTTGGATCTTGGCACCGCGAACTTAGCGGCCAGCGCGCATTTTGGTCACTGGGTGTCAGGTCGCGTGAGCCTCTTATCACAAAACGGTCAAAGCCCTGCCGTGAGAAACGCAGACCCTTACTTGGACGCCAACCACCATGTAAAAGTGGACCAAGCGTTTATTACCGTGGCCAACTTTGCTCAAACGCCTTACTTTGTCCGCGTTGGCCAACAGTACGCACCCTTTGGTCGCTACCAACGTTACCCGCTGACCAACACCTTAACGCAGAGCTTAAGCCAAACCGATGCGCCGATTGCGCAATTGGGCTTTGTGACTGATGCCGGCTTTTACGGCAGCGCTTATGCCTTAAGCGGCGAGCATAAATACGGCGACAGCAATAGCACGAATATCAAAAACGGCGGTTTCAACATCGGTATTCAACGCTTAGTCAAACAAATGAGCTTTGATATCGGTATGTCATACATTGCCAACATGGCCGATGTGGACAGCATCAGAAGCTTAATCGAAACACAAGGCGGTTACCGCAATCGTGTACCAGGCGTGGGCGGCTACTTAAACGTGTACGCCGGTCCGTTTGAATTTGGTGCACAAGTAATTTCAGCGACACAACGCTTTAGTTCATTACAATACGCTTACCAAGAGTCTTCGGGTAACTTGGTTGGTGCGAAACCTTCAGCGGGTGATGTGAATGCTGAATACAGCTTTAAAACCGCAGGCCATAATAGCCAGGCGCAAGTCAGCTTCCAATGGACGAGCCAAGCACACAACTCGGCCACAGGCGTTAACGCCACTGACCCGACGGTGTTACCGAAAAAACGTATCAGCGTCAGCTACGGCGTAAACCTCATGAAGCATTTAGCGACGAGCGTGCAGCTTTATCGAGACTACGATTACAAAGCCAACCACGGCGGCACGAACAATCATGACAACGTGGCCATGCTTCGCTTGTCATTGATGATGTAATTTCTATTCCCCAGGCTACTGATACGAACGTTTTGTGTAGCCAGTTGAGTGAAGCGATAACCCGGGGAAATAAAAGCCCGGATTATCACGCCTTCGGCGTTCAATCCAGGCTACACGGAACAAACGTAGGCTGGGTTGATCCGCCTTTGCTGCGAAGCAGCTACGGCGAGAGATAACCCGGGGAAATAAAAATAGACAGATTTGCTTAGGCCCTAAGCGTTTTCTTTCTTTTTGCGACGCAAGAAAGCAGGAATATCCAAATAGTCCACGTCTTGAGATACTGGCTCTTCCACCGGTTTAGGCGCTTCACGACGAATCACCGTGGGCTTATCGAGATTTTCATAATCCAAGCTGCCATCAGATTTCGTATGTTTAGCCGCGACTTCAATCGGCTCATCCACCGACACACGTAAGCGTGCGCGCTGACCGGCATCGCTCAAGCCTGTGACCACAATCGTCACACGCATTTCATCAGTCAATTCTGGATCGATCACAGTACCCACGACCACCGTCGCAGACTCGGTGACAAAATTCTTAACAACATCGCCGACTTCTTCAAATTCACCAATCGACATATCAAGCCCTGCGGTGATGTTCACCAAAATACCTTTGGCCCCGCTTAAATTCACATCTTCCAATAATGGGCTTGAAATCGCTGCTTCAGCTGCATCTTTCGCGCGATGCTCGCCGTAACCTGTGCCTGTGCCCATCATTGCCATGCCCATTTCAGCCATGACAGTGCGCACGTCAGCAAAGTCGACGTTAATCAACCCTGGACGTGTAATCAACTCGGCAATACCTTGCACCGCACCAAGCAACACATTATTGGCTGCTTTAAACGCATCAAGCAAAGAAACAGATTTACCCAACACAGACAACAATTTGTTGTTCGGGATTGTAATGAGGGAGTCGACATGTTCAGCCAGCGCCTTAATGCCTTGATCAGCCACGCCCGCTCGCATTTTACCTTCAAAGGAAAATGGCTTAGTCACAATAGCCACAGTAAGAATGCCTAAATCTTTCGCCACCTTTGCGACAATTGGCGCGGCACCGGTACCCGTACCACCGCCCATACCGGCTGTGATAAAGACCATGTCGGCACCGTTAAGCACTTCTTTGATGCGCTCTTCATCTTCTTGGGCAGCCTGGCGACCAACCTCAGGGTTAGCGCCTGCGCCCAAACCTTTGGTGATTTCGCCACCAAGTTGTAACACTGTTTTTGCATGAGAGGCTTTAAGGGCCTGGGAATCAGTGTTCGCCGCGATGAAATCCACACCTTCAATATTCTGACTCACCATGTGCTGCACGGCATTACCACCACCGCCGCCGACTCCAATGACCTTGATCACAGCACTTTGTGGCACACTATCGACGAGCTGGAACTTTTGCGACATAACGAACCCCTTCAAGGAAACCCTTTAAGTATCGATACTAACAAGATTTTTGTTGCCTGCAAAGGGTTTTGGGCTTGTTCTTGAACAAATATTATGGCAGGTTTTCATCACAAAATTTCACTGAATCACGAGAAAAACTCACTGTGACCACACTTGATTTATGCTAAGCTCCGGTCAGAATCACTTCAGGGAGCGTTTATGTCTGTCAGCCGCACTTTTCAGCCAATCTTATGTCCTAAACTCGCCATTCAACAATTTGGCCTGGTATTACTGAATAGCTGTTTGATCGCCATCTCAGCGCAAATCACCTTACCGTTGCAACCCGTACCAATTACGCTACAAAGTTTCAGCATACTCTTAATCGCCTTTGTATTCGGCTCGCGCGTCGCGACCTGGTCGGTTGCCGCTTATCTACTCGAAGGCGCGATGGGCTTACCCGTTTTTGCCGGGGGCACGAGCGGACTGGCTATCTTTATGAGCCCATCTGCAGGTTATATTTTTGGCTTTTTACCGGCCGCCTTCGTAGCTGGTAAACTGATGGAACAAGGTTTTTGCCAATCCAGAATTCGCATCGCAGCAAGCTTCTTCATTTCAAATTTTTTCATTTATTTTCCAGGTGTTAGCGTATTAAGCTCATTCGTTGGATTGAAAAATGGATTGGCTTTAGGTATCACGCCTTTTCTCGGCATTCTCACGGCTAAGCTTTTTTTATTGATGGCCATTGTCCCTTACTTCTGGAAACGTAAGAGATAAAAAAGGCGCCCATTGGCGCCATTTCTATAGAGCATGAAAGATTAAAAATTACCCTGAAACCAACCACGCATGCGTTTCCATAGCGAAGTTTTACCGCCACGGATAGTCGCAACGCTAGGATCAAAGCGTTGCTGGTGCCCGTAAAGTAAAAGCCCCACGCTGGTGGCATAAATGGAATTTTTGACCACATCCACCAATCCCGTGACTTGCTCCGGCACGCCTAAACGCACAGGCACTTGGAAAACACGCTCAGCCAATTCAATACCGCCCTTAATTTGAGAGGCACCGCCCGTCATCACCAAACCTGAAGGAATTAAGGCATCGAAGCCGCTTCGGCGAAGCTCAGCTTTAACCAGCATGAATAATTCTTCATAACGCGGCTCGCAGATATCGGCCAAGACCTTTTGCGACACCATACGGGGTTTACGGCTGCCCACAGACGGCACTTCGATGTTTTCTTCATCGCTGGCCTCTTCCAGCAAACAGCAGGCATGATCAATTTTAATTTTCTCAGCATGATGCGTGGGCGTACGCAGCGCAATGGCCACGTCATTCGTGACCTGATCACCTGCGATTGGAATGACAGCCGTGTGGCGAATCGCGCCTTCAGTGAACACGGCAATATCGGTCGTGCCGCCGCCGATGTCTATCATGCAGACACCAAGTTCTTTTTCATCTTCGCTCAAGACCGCATAGCTTGATGCCAACTGCTCTAAAATCACATCGTTCACTTGCAAATCGCAACGCTCTACGCATTTAATAATATTTTGTGCGGCACTGACAGCACCCGTCACAATATGCACCTTCGCTTCTAGTCGAACACCGGACATACCCACCGGTTCGCGAATACAATCTTGGTTATCGATAATGAACTCTTGGGGCAAAATGTGCAGAATTTTTTGATCCGCAGGAATGGCCACCGCACGTGCTGCATCGATCACACGATCAACATCAGCTTGTGTGACTTCATTGCCACGAATCGCAACAATACCGTGTGAATTAAAACTTCGAATATGACTGCCGGCAATACCGGTATAAGCCGACGTAATTTGGCAACCGGCCATAAGCTCGGCTTCTTCGACGGCATGTTGAATGGACTGAATCGTGGTTTCAATGTTAACCACCACACCGCGCTTCAAGCCTTTTGACGGGTGGGAACCAATACCCAAAATGTGGACCTTATTGTTTTTGCCCACTTCACCCACAATCGCGACAATCTTCGACGTACCGATATCGATACCGACAATATAATCACGTTCAGCCTGTTTCTTTGCCATTCGTTTGTCCTCGACTCACCGCCATGCCATGCGCGTATCGTAAATCGACATAGCGCCCATCTGCGGCTTTATTGCTCTTAAATACCTTAGGGTACACTGTTACAAATCGCTGCAATCTAGTCAAGACATGCTTGGAGCCGATTTCAATCTGCATGCCGTTGTCCAGCGTTAAGCCCCACTCACCGTCTCCGGCTTGCTTAACCGAGCTGATCACCAACTGCTCTTGGGCCAGTAACGTTTGAAACTGCTGAAACATGGCATAGCTCTGAACCTGGCTTTTATCCGGGCCGTAAAGCTTAACCGTACCTTTGAGCGGTTTAGCCACACTAAACACTTCCCCGAAACGGTTTAAGGCGTATTGATCATTCCATTGAGCCACCAGCTCTTGGGGTTGAACAATAATCGTTAAAGCATCAGGCCAGACGCGCTGAACGGTCACTTCTGACACCCACGGTTCTGCCAAAATTTCTTGAGCCACCTGGTCAATATCTAAACTCAGTAAAGGCCGATTCAGCAAAGGTTTAACCAGGGTTTTAAAGCGATCTTGACGATCCTGCGGCACACCTTCAACGCTGACCTGCTGCACATAATAATGGGTATCAGTGGTCAAAGAACGAACGGTCAAATACGCCAAAGCCAACACCACCACAATGAGCAGTGTCCACAAAATGACTGAGCGTTTTTCCTTAATGGCCATAGTAACAATACACTAATCCTATTGAGTCAATGTACACGCTAAAATGTCTAACACCAAATCTTGGTACGTCATACCCACCGTTTTGGCGGACTTAATCGGCAAGCTGGTGGGCGTCATGCCCGGTACCGTATTGAGCTCGATCAAGTAAAACTCACCTTGTTTGTCACGCATGAAATCCACACGCCCCCAATGGCGGCAACCCAACAGCTCGAAAATCTCTAAACTTAGGCGACCCAAAAAAGCTTCTTCGTCAGCCGTTAAATCATTCGGGCATTCATAAACGGTGCCACACACTGTGTACTTCGCCGTTAAATCATAAAACTCTCGATTGGGCGTGCTGATTTTAATCGATGGCAGCGCACGACCCGCAATAATCGGCACCGTGTACTCTCCACCGATAATCCACTCTTCAATCAACACATCATCATGATAACTGCTGGCTTTTTCAATTGCCGCTTCAAGTTCTTCAATGGCGTTCACGCGTGAAACACCAAAACTGGAACCTTCGTGCACAGGCTTAACGGCCAGTGGAAAATGAAAATCATCCAGTGCGGATAACGTCATACCCTTTTGCCAAAACAAAAAGCGCGGTGTTTTAAAGCCCGCACCTTGCGCGATCAACTTCGTGCGGTATTTATCCATCGCCAACGCGCTGGCGGCGATACCACTACCGGTATACGGAATACCCAAGGTTTCAAGCACAGCTTGAATTTTACCGTCTTCGCCATCGCGGCCGTGCAAAATGACAAACGCACGATCGAATTGACCAGCTTTAAGTTCATCAATACTGTCTTGGCCGACATCAAGCTTATGCGCATCCACGCCAGCATCGAGCAAAGCTTGCAAAACCCCTTGCCCACTGGATAAAGAAATCTCGCGCTCCGTGCTGGTACCGCCCATCAGCACCGCGACTTTGCCAAACGCTTTCACATCACGCATTCACTGTCTCCGCCAAATTTGCTAAGCGCACAGAACATAAACCAATATCACCTGCGCCGGCTAAAATTAACAAATCGCCCTCGCCGACCACACTCGACAACTCATCAAACAAAGCATCTTTTGAGGTAATACGACGAAGTTTAAAGCCAGCGTTTTTATCCGCAATGACACTGGCCAAGGCATCGCTGTTCGCCCCTTCAATCACAGTTTCACCTGCGGTATAGACATTCAACAACAAAAGCTCATCCACAGTTGATAAGACATCGACAAAATCATTAAACAAATCGCGCGTACGGGTAAAACGGTGCGGCTGAAAAGCCATGACCAAACGTTTATCCGGGTATGCACTGCGCGCAGCCGCAATGGTTGCGGCCAATTCGCGAGGATGGTGCGCGTATTCATCGACCATATCGACCATGCCCCGTCCAAAGTCAAACCGACCCAAGCGCTGGAAACGGCGCCCCACACCGGAAAATTGTGTTAATGCTCGCACCATGGCCTCATCACTCACACCCAATTCGGTGCCGACGACAATCGCCGCCAGTGCATTTAAGACATTGTGTCGGCCCGGCATGCTAAATTGTACATTTAAAGGTTCACGATCTTTACGATGAACAGTAAAACAGGTCAAACCGTTTTCGTAGTGTATATCTGTCGCATACACATCGGCTTGATTGCTTAAGCCATACGTTAACGTTGGGCGCGCCACACGAGCGATCACATCGCGCACACCTTTGTCTTCGATACACAGGATAGCCAGACCATAAAACGGCAAGTGATGCAAAAAATCTAAAAAGGTCTGTTCAAGCTTTGCCATATCGCCGCCGTAGGTGTCCATATGGTCTTCATCAATATTTGTGACCACCGTCATCATCGGTAATAAATGTAAAAATGAGGCGTCGCTTTCGTCAGCTTCTGTCACCATATAACGACTCTGACCCAAACCGGCATTCGCACCCGCACTATTGAGTTTACCGCCAATCACAAAGGTCGGATCCATACCGCCTTCAGCTAACACGGTTGCCACCAAACTCGTGGTCGTGGTTTTACCGTGTGTACCGGCAATCGCAATGCCGTAGCGTGAACGCATGAGTTCAGCCAGCATTTCAGCTCGACGCACGATGGGAATGCGCAAATCACGAGCCGTTTGAATTTCCACATTATCGTGCGCAATGGCAGTGGATTGAACCACCACATCCGCACCGTGCACATTCTCGGCTTTATGACCAATATGAATCACGGCACCTTGAGCTGACAAAGCATGCACTGCATCACCCGCGCGCTGATCAGAACCTGAAATCTGATAGCCTTCATTTAATAAGACTTGCGCAATACCACACATACCTGAGCCGCCGATACCGACAAAATGAATGCGTTTGATGCGTTCACAGCCTGGCGCACCCAACAAGGTTTTAAAATGGTTCATAGGTAATCCTGTATTGCATTGAGTAGTTGTTCTTCAGTGTTTTTTGGGCGTATGGCATACGCGCGCGCGGCCATAATATGCAAAGTCTCGCGGTTTTGGCAAAGGGTTTTTAAACGATTTAGCACTACCTCATCATCAAAGCTTTTTTCGGCCACCAGCTCAGCTGCTTCGGCCTTGACTAAACACTGTGCGTTTTTAGTTTGATGATCATCCACCGCAAAGGGCAAAGGAATTAAAAGGCTCGCAACACCGGTGTGCATGATCTCCGTCACTGTCATGGCGCCCGCTCGGGCGATCACCAAATCGGCCCAGGCAAAGTCTTGATCCAATTGATCGCGGTAGGCACTGACCTCAACGTCGAAACTCGCACTAGCATAGGCCGCTTTCACAGCATCAAACGAGGAAGCACCCGATATATGCGCCACCGTAATGGGCGCAGTTCTGGCTAAGGATTCAAACAAAACAGGAAAACGTTGATTGAATATGCGCGCACCTTGACTGCCACCAAACACCAAAACCCGAATCGGCCCCTGGCGTTTGCCATAGCGTTCATCTGGTGATGGTAAACGTTTGAATACATCGCGCACCGGATTACCCACGGTCATCACTTTAGACCCAGAAAATGCGCCCTCAAAGCCTAAAAACACTTTCTTCGCCAATCTGGCCAACAAACGGTTAGTCCAGCCCGCTGCGGCATTTTGCTCATGAAGCACCAAAGGAATACCGAGAGATTTCGCCGCAAGACCACCGGCTGCGCTGGCGTAGCCGCCCATCGCAATGACTAGCGTGGGTTTGATGTGGCGCAGTAAGCGGCGCGCTTGAGAAACGGCTTGAAATAATTGCCACAAGGCATGAAATCGGGCGATGATACCGCCCTGGCGAACCGGGTTTAAATGCAAAAGATGCAGTGGGATATCGGCTTTTGGCACCAAGGTTTTCTCCAGACCACGCTCAGCACCCAGCCATTCGACAGCCACACCCTGCTCACGTAAACGTTTCGCCAAAGCAATACCCGGATAAATATGGCCGCCCGTACCGCCACCTGTGATCACAACCGTCATCGCGCACCCCTCATTGACTCACGCTATAGTAACGTAAGCGCTTGGGCAGCTCAATGAGGCACCAAAAAAGATCAGCGCTCTTTCGCCATGCGGTAACCTTAAGCAACAGGGTACGGCAAGCCTAAGCGCAATACCTTGACAGTGTTAAACAGCTGCGCGGTAAGCAGCGTTCTTATGAATCTCCTGCATCTCCTGACCGTTCCGACCATCCCTAACTGGCGGTTGCGGGGCTGCTGCCGGCTGAGCAGCGGCTGGAGCATCAACAATATGATTTCTAAGAGCTGAAGAAATTGTAGGAGCAAAGAGTTTACTCATGGCTAACAGAACCACACCGGCCGTGTTATAGGAAAAGTTTGGTGTACCACCAAACTGCAGCCGATTACTTTCAAATAAAAGGCTACTACCAGTAATAGAACTTATAATGGAAAATAGAATGATCAACGACCAATTTACAGGATAATCGTACTTTTTCACCTCCGCTGTATTTTCGGTATTGTGTTTTCTTGCGTACATAACCCGACCAAAAACAATAGCCAGAAGCGCAAGAGAAACCACTGAAGCAGCCAACTCTCCCGCTGAAATGAGATCGTTTGATATCCCCTTATTATTGTCGGCGGTCAATTGATCAAAAGCAAAGCCCGCAAGAGTTGACAAGCCATCAGCGACAGCCAAAACCCCAGACCATGTTAACAGTTTGCTCAGCCCGTCCTTAGTCTCTGGTCGCACAAAAAAATACATAAAACTCCCTCTCTATTTAAACAGACCTAGTGAAATACCAAGCGTAGGCAAAACGATAAAGCCAGAAGCTTAAGGAAATATTAAGGAAGCAGGATCAACGCTGTTTCGCCATGCGGTGCTCGGCCATCGGGCCTTCTTGAAACGCTTCGTGATCAATGCGCAAAAGCATGCCCATCACGATACAATCAATGACAATACCGCTGCCACCATAGCTCATCAGTGGCAACGTTAAGCCTTTGGTCGGCAGCAAACCCGAGGTCACGCCCATATTCACAGCCGCCTGGATCGCCATCCAAATCGCAAAACCGTAAGCCATCAGCGCGCCTTCGTTCAAACCGGCGGCCTGTGCACGCCGGCCAATGAGCAGTGAACGCCAAACCAATAGCACGTACAATAACATCGTCGCCACAATGCCAATCAAACCTAGCTCTTCAGCCAAAACCGAAAACAAAAAGTCGGTGTGAGCTTCAGGCAAGTAAAAAAGCTTTTGCACACTGCCACCTAAACCCACACCAAAAATGCCTCCGCGACCAAAAGCGATTAATGATTGTGTGAGCTGGTAGCCGCTACCATAGGCATGCGCCCAAGGATTTAAATACGTGGTTAAACGCTCCAAACGATACGGCGATGAAATCGCAATCACTGCTAACGCTGCAACGATTAATGCCGCCAACACCGCAAAAGGCCAAACTCGCATACCGGCAATGAACATCATGCATAACACGGTCACCGCGACCACAGACAATGCACCAAAGTCCGGTTCTTTTAACAAGAGCACGGCAATAATGCCTAAGATGAAGATGGGTTTCAGAAAGCCAACCATTGTGGTTTTCAATTCATGATTGCGGCGAGTTAAATAACCGGCCATAAAAATCACCATCGCAAGTTTCACAAATTCAGATACCTGCAAGTTCACAGGGCCAACACCGACCCAACGTGTACTGCCGTTGATATGACGGCCCAACCCTGGCACCAACACAACGAGCAATAAAAACAAACCAATGAGCAGCAGCAAACCACTTTTTGCTTGCCAGCGCTCGACCGGGATACGCAAAACATACAGGCCCGCACACACACCGAGCACCACATACACCAACTGGCGCATCAAAAAATGAAACGGTGAATGGTACAAACGCTCAGAAATGGCCATGCTCGCAGAAGACACCATCACCAATCCAAAGAGCAATAAGGCAACGATCGCGAACACAAAATATTTATCGGTATGAAATTGTGGCAAACCCGGCTTTGGCTTTGCTGTGCGAAAATCGCGCTTATAAGGCTTTGACAGACTCACAGAAAACATCACCCCGGTGTTCGTAATTGTTAAACATATCAAAACTCGCGCAAGCTGGCGAGAGCAAAACGCTATCGCCACGGACAGCCGCAAGCTCTGCAGCTTGCACAGCTTCATCCATTGAATTCACACGCACCGTTTTCACCACATCTGCAAACAAGCGCTCAAGCTGATCCGCCACCTCGCCCATGAGAATCACTTCTCGCACATAGCGTTTAACCAGTGGGCGCAAAGGAGAAAAATCCGCACCCTTACCCTGCCCGCCTGCGATCAAAATCAGCTTACCCTTCGTTTTTTCACCCAAGGTTTGAATCGCAGCCAAGGTCGCACCCACGTTTGTGCCTTTGGAATCGTTATACCAAGTCACACCCTGCATTAAGCGCACCCATTCACAACGATGGCGAATACCGCGAAACTTACGCAGAACATCGAGCATCGTGGCAATATCCAAACCCAAAGCATCGCCTGCAGCCAGACAAGCCAAGGCGTTGGCCACATGGTGCCTACCCTCTAAAAACAAGCGACTACTCGGCATTAAACGCTGAGTGCCTTTGGCTAAATAGGTTTTATCGTCATGATCAATTAAACCGAACTCACCTTCTTTGGGCTCATCACAAGCAAAGCTTACAGTCTGCTTGCCAGCAGGCGGCGTGGTCCACGGGTCTTCTCGATTATACACACAGATCTGTGCATGCTGGTAAATGCGTTGTTTCGCGGCTGCATAATCTGCCAAACTGTCATAGCGATCCATGTGGTCTTCGCATAAATTCAAAAACACAGCCACACGCAGTTTTAAGCTTTCTATCCGCTCAAGCTGAAAACTGGACAACTCCAAGACATACAAATCGGGCAGCGTTTCCTGTGCCAAACTGTCCAGCACTGACGTACCGATATTGCCGGCCACAACCACACGCTGACCACACGCTCTGGCCATCTCGCCGATCAAACTCGTGACCGTGGTTTTACCGTTTGAACCGGTGATGGCGACCACGGGGCGTTTTGCCACCCGTGCAAATAATTCCAAATCGCCCAATAGGGTTTTACCCTGTTTTTTTGCCTCAAGCAAAGCGGGCTCTTTCAATGAAACACCCGGGCTGACGATCACCTCATTGGCATCCAGCATGGCATCCAACGAAAAACCGCCTAAAAAAAACGGCGTATTCGGCGAAAGCGCCTGCACTGTCTCAAGGCCTGGCGGCTGATCACGTGAATCCGTAATGGAAAAACTGTAACCTTGACGAAGGCAATACTTTGCCGCTGCAAGCCCAGAAACGCCTAAACCAACAATGCAAAAATCGACCATGGTAAAAACTTTATCGTAATTTTAATGTGGCCAAACCACACAAGACCAACACAAAGGTAATAATCCAAAAACGGACAATCACCTTCGGTTCTGGCCAACCTTTTAATTCAAAATGATGATGGATCGGCGCCATTTTAAAGATACGCTTGCCGCGCAACTTAAATGATCCAACTTGCAACATAACGGACAGCGTTTCAACCACAAACACACCACCCATGATAAATAACACGATTTCTTGGCGCACAATAATGGCAATCACACCCAAAGTTGCGCCCAAAGACAGTGAGCCCACATCGCCCATAAACACTTCAGCCGGGTAGCTATTAAACCAGAGAAAACCCAAACCCGCACCGACTATGGCGCCGATAAACACGACAAGCTCTCCCGCACCGGGCACAAACGGCACATGCAAATATTCGGCAAAATAAAAGTTACCGCTGACATAGGCAAAAATACCCAGTGCTGCGACCACCATCACCACCGGCAGAATGGCCAAGCCATCCAAACCGTCGGTTAAGTTCACCGCATTACTGGCGCCCACCAGCACAAAATACGTTAAAACAAAAAAACCACCGACACCCAACACAACCGGCCAGTGCTTTAAAAACGGCACCACCAAACTGGCATCCGCTGAAGCTTTCACAAAAAAGTATAAATACGCTGCGACTAAAAGCGCGACCACCGACTGCCAGAAAAACTTCCAACGACTGGCCAAACCTTTGGGATTTTTTAACACCAGCTTTCGAAAATCATCGACTCCGCCGATAAACCCATAAGCGAGCATCACCAATAAGCACAAATCCACATAGCGCTCATTGAGATTACCCCAGAGTATTGTCGATAATGTGACGCCCAGCAAAATCATAATGCCGCCCATGGTGGGTGTGCCGGTTTTGGATAAATGCGACTGCGGGCCATCGTCTCTGACGACTTGCCCCACCTTAAAATGGCGAAGCTGGCGAATAATGCGCGGCCCAACGAACAAGACAAAAAACAATGCCGTCAGACTTGAGAGAATCATGCGCAGCGTTAAATAATGAATCACTGAGAAAAAATGACAATAGTGTTCCAACCACTGTGCCAACCAAAGTAACACGACTACCCCTCCAATGCTGCGCTCACACAGGCCGCGTCACTAAAGGCATAACGCGCATCACCTATGATTTGATAGTTTTCATGGCCTTTGCCGGCAATCAACACAATATCACCTGCTTTTGCCTCATGAAGGGCGAAAGCAATAGCCTCACGGCGGTCTAACATCACTGACGGCTTCAAACCCGAAAACCCGGCTAGGATATCAGAGACTATCGCCTCTGGCGACTCCCCCCGGGGGTTATCGTTCGTCAAAATCACCACATCAGCCTGCTTTTGTGCAATCGCCCCCATCAAGGGACGTTTGCCGGCATCGCGATCCCCCCCGCAACCAAACACGCAGTACAAGCGGCCTTGTGTAAATTCACGCAAAGCGGTCAATACAGAAGATAGCGCTTCTGGTGTGTGCGCATAGTCAACCACTGCCAAGGGTTTACCTTCGACTTGAAACACTTGCATACGACCCAAAGGCGGTTTTAAAGATGGAATGAGTTCGCTGAGTGTTTCGCCTTCGAAACCGAGGGACACCAAGGCAGTGATCACCGACAATAGATTGTAAAGATTAAAACGGCCTATGAGCAGGGTGCGTGATGCAAAGCGCTGAGTGCAGCCTTCAAACTCAAAGCGCTGCGGCAGCGTTGCCAAGTTTTGTAGACTGAGTTTCGCGTCGGCTTCACGATCCAAACCATATCGCAAAAGTCTAGGCCCGTTCTTTGGCCAAGCCTCTATCCATTCGTGCCCGATCTCATCATCGACATTGATCACGGCAAGCTGCATGGGGCAATCAAAAAATGAGCGCTTAGCGTTAGCATAGGCCTGCATGGTGCCGTGGAAATCCAAATGATCGCGGCTTAAATTCGTAAAAATGCCTACAGCAAATTGCACACCGCGCACACGGCCTTGCACCAAACCGTGCGATGACACTTCCATCGCCACGTAATCCACACCGGCATCCACATACTCGGCGAGCTTAGCCTGAAGCTCAAACACGCCCAGTGTCGTGAGTGGTGACTCGATTAAATCCGGCCAAATGCCGTTGCCCGCCGTACCCAACACCGCCGATTTCTTCCCAAGGTGGGTCAATGCTTGTGCCAGCAAGTGACACACCGAGGTTTTACCGTTCGTGCCTGTGACACCGAGCACTTTAAGTTTTTGACTAGGGTCATCATACAAACGACACGCAATATCAGCCGCCTGCTCAATTAAACCCGGACATTCAATGATCGCAGATTGTTTTTCCAAAGCCTGCTTGGGGTCAGCCATCACACACAACGCGCCGCGATTTATCGCATGCGAGCTGTAACGTTTAGCATTCTCTGCATTCGGCGTTAAGCAAATAAACACATCGCCCGGCTCAACCAAACGGCAATCCGTTTTGATTTGCGACAATGCCACATCGTGATCGTGTTCAAACACTTGTTGAAACAGTTGGCTGAGTTTCACAGTAAAATCCGCTTAGGTTCACAGCGTTTAGCCGTGCGCAATTTCGCGAGGGATTTGCGTTGCCGGGGCTTGTGGAGGCAGGATGCCGGAACAGAGCGGCCAGGATGGCGAAAAGCGTCCCCGGCAAGGCAAAGCCGGAGGGAAATATTCAGCACGGCGAAAAAATCAAACGTATCTTTCATAAGTTTAAACTCTAAAATGCCGCAATCGCACACCGCTTAAAAATAAGGCCAGACCATAAATGAATAGCGCAGCAAACACACATTCTGTTAAATGTTCAGCTTGTGCAGGCCAATGCCAAACTAACCATTGCGACATCGCAGGTGTTAAGAAAAACAAAGCGGCGATCATGATCGCATTGGCCACAAACAATTGAAGAAAAAATTTCGCCCAACCGGCTTGCGGGGTGTAAATGCCGCGTTTTAGTGCGAACACCAACAAGCAACCGGCGTTGATAAAGCCTGAGATCGAGGTCGCCAGCGCAAGACCCGCGTGCGCCAGCGGGCCGATCAGCGCAAAATTTAGCCCCATATTGCACAGCATCGAAAAGGCCGCGACTTTCACCGGAAATTTAATGTTTTGCCGTGCATAAAACGCGGAAGCCAACACCTTGACCAGCATAAACGCCTGCACGCCCACGGCAAAGGCCATCAAGCTTCGCGTGGACATTAGTACATCGTGGTGCGTGAACTTACCGTGACCGAACAAAGTCGCGATCATGGGACCCGCCAACATTAGCAAGCCAATTGAGGATGGCACACCAATGAGCAGCAGCAGGCGCAAGGCCCAATCAAACGTTTGATTGTAGCGCTCTTGATCTTGACTAGCCGCACCGCGCGACAAATACGGCAAAATCACAGTGGCAATGCCCACGCCAAATACGCCCAAGGGAAAGTTCATCAAACGTTCAGAAAAATACAACCACGTCACGCTGCCTTTTGGCAAGAACGAAGCAAAGACAGTATCAATTAACACGCTTAACTGAGCCACCGACACGCCAAACAAAGCCGGCACCATGAGCTTTAATACGCGCCTCACATCGGGATCATGCAAACGCGGGTTGGGCATCACCAGCAAACGCTTTTGCCACAAAAACGGCAGCTGAAAGAAAAACTGAGCAATACCGGCTGCCAACAAACCCCAGGCTAATGCTTCGACCGGTATCGCAAAATGTGGCCCCAAATACACGGCGGCTAAAATCAAACACACATTAAACAACACTGGCGTAAACGAAGGAATACCATAGTTGCCATACGTATTAAGCACCGCACCAGACAGGGCGACCAGGGAAATAAATAATAAATACGGCGCGGTAACACGCAACATGTGCGTGGACAGCTCATAGCGCACACCGTCCCAATGGAAGCCTGGCGCAAATAATGAAATCAACAGGGGTGCGCAGAAAAAGAAAATAATCACTGTGATCACCAGCGCGACCGTGAGCACACCACTCATATGCGAGATAAAGGTTTTAACGTCGTCCAAGCTGGTTTTGGTTTGCTTTTCAGCCAGCACCGGCACAAAAGCTTGAGCAAAGGCGCCTTCGGCGAACAAACGGCGCATAAAATTGGGCAAGCGAAAGGCGATAATAAAGGCATCAAACGCAGGGCCCGCGCCAAAGGCTTGCGCCCAAATCATGTCTCGCACAAAACCCAAAATGCGCGAGAGCATGGTATTGCCTGAGACCAAAGATGTGGAGCGAAGCAAGCCGCGTTTTTTCACGGACGCAGTCCACTATGATTTTTAAGGGTGTTCAAAGCCACACAATAAACCGTAATATTCAACGCAATTAACAACACAATGGATGTGAGCAAATGCGCGCCAGGAATACCGGCCAAAGCGTATTTAAACGAGGCGACGATGTAAAAAATCGGGTTGAAGTGTGTGATCACTTGCGCCCAATGCGGTAATAAATCCACCGAATAAAACACACCGCCCAAATACGTTAACGGGGTTAACACAAAGGTTGGGATAATGGTCACACTATCAAAGGACTTGGCAAAAATACCATTAACCAAACCCAGTCCCGCAAAGAACAAAGACGTCAGCACCATAATGAACAAGCTTAAGAAAATATGCGCCACAGTAAAATGCACAAAAAACAGCGAAACGATAAACACCAAAACACCCGCGATGATGCCGCGCAACATCGAGCTCGCTAAAAAACCACAGAGAATCGCATTGTTTGACATCGGCGACATCAACAACAGCTCAATACTGCGCTGAAATTTCGATGAGAAAAACACGAAGGAGCCATTACTGTAAGCGCTTGTGATCACTGGCATCATGATCAGACCTGGCACGATGTAGAGAATATACGGCGTACCGCCCATGTGCCCTAAGCGTGAGCCAATTACCCGACCAAAAATCATAAAATACAAAAACGAAGTCACCACGGGCGGCAAAAACGTTTGAATCCAAATACGCTTAAGGTAGCGATCCACATCGCGCATCACCAAGGTTTTAATGCCGAGCCAAGTCGCTTTATTAAACATTTGTAGAACCCCCTTGAGCTGTAAGTTCAAGAAAGACTTGCTCCAGGCGGTTTTCAGTCGGCGCAATCGATTCGACCACAATATGCTTAGAAGACAAGGCTGCCACCAAATCATTCAAACTCTCGCCTTTGCTCACCACCGCTTCCAAGCGGTGTTCATCACGCAAGCTCACCCCATGAGGCAAAGCCTGAGAAAGATCACCGGCCACATCCAAGACATACCGCTGCTGGCAAACACGCTGGGATAACTCACGCTTGGGAATATCCATCACCACTTCACCATGGTTAATAATCGCAATTTGGTTACACAAACGCTCGGCTTCTTCCAGATAATGCGTGGTTAAAATGATCGTTAGCCCGTTTTTATTTTGTTCTTCCAGATACTCGTACAAACCGCGACGAAGCTCGATATCCACACCGGCCGTCGGCTCATCCAGAATCAATAATTTCGGCTCATGAATCATGGCCGCCGCAATCATCACACGACGCTTCATACCGCCCGATAAAGCACGTACCACGGCTTTGCGTTTTTCCCATAAACCAAGCTGCTTTAAAACTTTTTCCGCACGCGGTTTCGCGATACGTGTAGGCACGCCGTAAAAACCCGCTTGCTGCATGATGATATCCATCACACGATCGAAAATCGGCAAGTTAAATTCTTGCGCGACCACACCCATTTGTCGGCGCGCTTTAGCCGCATCACGGTCAATATCCACGCCCATAAGTAACACCTTGCCACTGGTTTTTCGCACCAAGGATGAAATGATACCAATGGTTGTGGATTTTCCCGCCCCATTCGGGCCTAAAAGCGCAAAAAAATCACCTTGCTTTACGTGAAGATTGATACCCTTGAGTGCTTTCGTGCCGCTGGCATAGGTTTTTTTGAGCGTTTGAATATCGAGTGCCAAAGTCATGCGTCATCACCTTCAGAGGGTTTCACGGCTTTTGATTTTTTTGTTAAATTTAAAAAATATAATGCCGGGCCTGAGCAAGCGTACGCACCAAAGACGATAAACAACACCCCTGGCGGCTCAAGCGCGACCATGACAAAGGCCAACACCATGAGCAACACAACCATGAAGGGCACTTTGCCCTTGAGGTTCAGTGACTTGAAGTTTGAATAGCGCACATTGGACACCATCAACAGGCCCATGGCGATATTTAAAGCGCCAAGCAGTCCGCACAGCAGCGAATTATGCCAACCTAAAAAATCGAGCAGCCAAATGCTTGACGCAATCACCGCCGCCGCCGATGGACAGGGCAAGCCATAGAAATAGCGCTTATCAAATTGTGCCGTGCTGGAGTTAAACCGAGCTAAACGCAGCGCCGTGGCCGCGCAATAGAAAAAAGCACACAGCCA
Source organism: Gammaproteobacteria bacterium CG11_big_fil_rev_8_21_14_0_20_46_22 (assembly GCA_002796245.1). Classification (NCBI taxonomy): domain Bacteria; kingdom Pseudomonadati; phylum Pseudomonadota; class Gammaproteobacteria; species Gammaproteobacteria bacterium CG11_big_fil_rev_8_21_14_0_20_46_22. Next base: position 84,891 of record PCWT01000051.1, read on the forward strand.
GCCCAGCTTACCCAAATAATGCAAGCCCCAACTGTAGCTGACCAAGGCCGGCGCCACACCAAAGCCCACCAAATCGGACAAACTGTCGTATTGGGCACCGAAAGCACTGTGCGTGCCGGTCATGCGCGCCACACGCCCGTCAAAACCATCGGCAATCATGCCAATGAAAATGGCGATCGATGCCACATCAAACATGCCTTTCATGGCCGCCACGACGGCATAGAAGCCGGCGAACAAGGCAGCCGTAGTGAATAAATTAGGTAATAAATAGATACTCTTGGCTCGCCAAGCGTCGTTTTTTTCTTCTGGGGTATCGGTCATTCACGCCACTCTACTGATCCGTTGAAAGGCGCTCACTATACCAAACTTTAGGGGCGAGTAAAATATGATTAGCCCAGGCAATACAGGGCGCCAAAGAGCATCACTGCACTGACCATAATACCCAAAAACAAGCCCGCTGAAAGAGAAATCGCTAAACCTCTGGCCATGACGGTTTTCCTTATTGTTATTGACCAGCCTAAATTTTAGGCAACAAAGCTTAAGGAAATCTTAATTTGGGTCATTTTTTGACACCTTTGAAAGCTACCCTATAATCTAGCAATCATTACCACCACCAGGACCCATCATGAAAACCCACAAAACACGTCAACTTCTTCTTGCCACTGTGCTCACCACACTACCGCTGATGAGCATGGCAGCCGACAATACTCGAGCAATGAACCAGACAAGCACCTTCGGCAAGGGTTACTCTGTTGAACTCGTTGCAGGACAAAAACCCTACACTTACTACGACAAGAAAACAAAGAAAAAAGTCACAGAACAGTTTTACACTGAAACCGTGAAGATTTTGAAGAACAACGTGGCTGTGGGTGAAATTAGAATGGAGCCGAAATTCGAGAAAGATGGCCACTTCGCTTATGTGCAAACAACACTAGGCCCCAAAGGTCAGGTCCTGGACCAACAACAAACAAAAGCCATGGATAAGCGCTTAAGCAAAAGCGATGTTGATGTATCAATCACAGGTGATGGTGGCTCAGATAATGCCTTACTCAACGTTAGCCTGCCGACGAAAAAACCCGGCAACACGATAAGCACCTTTGTGGACCCACAAAACCCAGGTAACTATGGTGAAAACACAAACACCAAAGGCTCACAAGGCACTTATGAATCTGGGACACAATGGGGCCCGAACGACAACCCGGGTTATTCTGAAGACGGTGACGCGCAATCAGATCTAGATGCCGCCGCCAGCAGTTATTAACACCAGCAACGCAAATAAGCCGGGCAACAACCCGGCTTTTTTCTGAAAAATTTGACGAGCGAAAAAATCACCTCAACGCAGCAAACTGCTCTCGCATGGCAGCGCTTGAGATATGGCAGTTTTCGGGGTTTTGTAAAAACCGAACCAACTCATCAGACGTACCACGGAAAAGCTCTTTTTGAGAGTGATCCCGATAAGTCGCACGAAGAACCCAAATGCCATTACCTTCCGCACAGTACTCTAACTTTTCTTCACCAGGTAAACTGCGTTTTCTACCATACACACGACTACCTTCTGGTAAGGCATTAGCCAAATTAGCCAGCTGCGATGACAAAAAATGACTATCACCCCCGCCGTCGTTCATTAACACAACAACCTCCCTTGCAACATGGGAAGCAAGACCGTTGCGATAGCACGCTTTAATCAAAAACTGAAAATCAAACATGTCTCGAGAAACGAACTCATTACCTAAAGCTAAAATCAACAAAGGCTCATTGTCTTCAAGACCACTAAAGTCCATGTTACGGGTATATACAACAAAAGAAACAGAGGAAAAATGACTGGCAGCCAACCCTTTATCTTTTGCCCTTAAAAATAAAATCCTCATTGTTGATAGCCTCCTCGGTTCATAAAGCTAGGGCCTGGATTAGAGCTATCAGGATTTTTTTTAAGCTCTTGATCGATCCGGCTTTCAACACGTTTTAGCATTTGCATCGTACGCGATTCCCCACGCAGCACCAATCTGCGTGTTAAAAGTCTATTGCTCTGAGCGGTTTGAACAATTGCCTTCAACCTATTCATTGCTTCTTTCCGATCACCGCTCATATCAAGTGTCTCAATTTTTGCTTTTAGCTCTCCCAACTTTTCAAGCTTATAGTTTTGAGCACGACTAATGAGGCCACGCTTCCTTTCCGCAGAGATTTCACTGATACGCGCTTCAATTAGCATCACAGCAAATGATACAACCTCGAAATATGCGTCTACCCTTTTAGTGAGCTCTGAGTCTGCTCGCCGACGATACTTGGGATTTTTAGCAAGCGCCTTGCCAATATCGCCAGAGATTGCATCAACACCCCGCTTTTGAGAAGTTCTCATAGCAGCATCAAGCCTGGGCTTTAAATCCTCAACAAAACGACGCGTTGAGTCATTCAAACCTTCCGTTGAGGCTTTTTGATCAAGGTAGGCTACAAGACGCCCTGCTCTGTGATAGGTGTTACCAAACTGCTGCGAAGCAAATGGGTTCGAAGAGCTTACAGCATTAGCACTAAGCTTAAAGGGCGCATCAAGATCAGCAAACGATGCAAGCACCGTCTCAGGGTACTTTTCATCGATAACTTGCTTCGCTGACCCAACCTCATTTTCCAGCTTCGTGATAGCTGAGACTACCTTTTCAAGGGCTGATGTTTTAGACCCAAGCTCAGGTGAGTCCGGCATTAGCATTTCAAGCTCATTTTCAATCTCATAGCGTTGTGTTCTAAGCTGCCTTAATTCAGCCTCCATGACGCCAAGCTTACGTTTAGCGTCATCAAACTGCCTAAGAGAATCAGCGCCATCGATTTTACGAGCAGTAACGGCTATTTCGTCTTCATACCGGCGAAGTATAAAATCCCTCACGTCGTTAGCATCCAAACTGACAGATAAGGATTTTGACGTTACCGCGCAAACAGTGATATTGTCATAGCCCCTTTGACGAAAGCCTTCAGCAACCTCACGAGCGTAATTAGTACCGGAAATAATAAGCCCCACACCGCAGGCAAAAATATCAAGGGTTTTTTCAACACTTTTATCATTTTTTGGCAACCAGTGTAAAGCAAGAAAGCCCGCAAGCTCATCCGGATGCAGACGGAAAGCTGTGCTAAATCTGTCAGGCGAGCCATGCCCCACTAGCGTCAAATGATCAGCCTTAGACCAAGAATAATTCGGAGCTTCAGAAACAACGGGCAGACTAGTCTGAACATGCACCTCAACACTTTCAAGCTGCTTTGCCCAATCGTTGGCGATACTCGTCACTAGATCATCGGTATCAAACGCAACGATAGCGCGGCTTCCTTCTTTTCGGTTATTCACTCCTGCCAAGAAAACACCTCTTTAAAATAATAAACTTCCTGCTCATTATAACGCCTTAGGCCGTTTTCACCACCCTCACCCGCGCCACTTTACGGTGCTGCACTGAAATCACCTCAAGCTCATAGCCGGCCACAGTGACCTTATCGCCTTGCTTAGGAATCGCTTGCAGTTTTTCTACGACTAAGCCGCTTAAGGTTTTGGCTTCGCGGATCGGCAAGGTCCATTGCATGAATTTATTCAGCTCACGCAAATAGACATTACCATCGACAATGTAAGCATCACCCTCAATCGGCGTAATGGACTGCTTGATCGCGGCCACATCGCTATCGAGCTCGCCCACAATCTCTTCCAAGATATCCTCGAGTGTGACCATGCCTTGAATATCGCCGTATTCATCCACCACCAAGGCACTACGACGTCGGCGGCCCTTAAACTTGCTTAATTGCGTGATCAACGGTGTGCCTTCGGGAATAAAATAGGAAGGGTGCAAAGCGCGCACCAACGTTTTTTTCGTAAAACGGTTTCGCCCTAGCAAACGCAGCGCATCGCGCAAATTTAAAATACCAAGCACATTGTCAAGATTATCGCGATACAAGGGGAAACGAGTGTGCTCAGCGCGAATCAAGGTTTCGATAATCGCCGCTTTGGATTGGTTTACATCAATGCCGATAATGTGCGAGCGCGGCAACATCACATCTTCCACTTTGATTTTATTCAAATCCAAAATACCTAAGAGCATGTCTTTGGATTTGCCGTACATCGCATCGGGGGATTCATCCACCACGGTGCGCAGCTCGTCGGGATCCAAACTTTCTGCGCCCTCAGAGTGACCTTTAACGCGAATGCGAAACAGCCCCAAGAAACCATTCACAATCGTGTTGGCCAACCACACGATCGGGTAAATCAACCACATCACCCAGGTCAGCGGCAGAGAATAAAAAAAGGCCAAACGGCTGGGGTACATGGCCGCCACAGTCTTCGGCGCAATCTCTGCAAAAATTAACACCACCAAGGTCAGTAATATCGTGGCGACCACAATACCGGCGTTGCCAAACACATACACCGCCAAGAAAGTTGCTAAGCTCGACGCCAAAATATTGGCAAAAGTATTACCGATGAGAATCACCCCGAGCAGACGATCAGGTCTTTCCAGGAGTTTTTCCACACGCTTGGCCGCACGATTACCTTGCTTGGCCAAATGGCGCAAGCGATAGCGGTTAAGCGCCATCATGCAGGTTTCAGAACTTGAGAAAAAACCCGAGATAATCACCAGCAGCACAATCGCCACCAGCAATGTCATCACCAACCCCATGTGTACCACAAGCCACGCCCCCAATGAACTGCACTCATGATGGCACAAATGTTGCCCGGATTGAACCCCATTCGCATTGCAGTCAAAAGCTCAAACCGGTAGAATGGCCTCATTTTTCAGCCAAGAGAGCCGCACCATGTTCGATAATTTAAGCCAACGCTTAAACCAGACCGTCAAATCCCTCACTGGCCGTGGCCGTTTAACCGAAGATAATATCAAAGATGCCTTGCGCGAAGTGCGCGTTTCACTCATCGAGGCCGATGTCGCCCTACCGGTGGCCAAAGACTTTATCGAACGTGTTAAAGAAAAAGCCTTAGGCGAAAAGGTGATGCAAAGCCTCACCCCGGGCCAGGCGCTGATCAAAGTTGTTAATGACGAACTGACTGAACTCATGGGTGGCACGCAGGCTGACATTAATTTCAACGCCGCCCCACCTGTCGTCATCCTCATGGCCGGCCTTCAAGGTTCGGGTAAAACGACCACATCCGCCAAGCTCGGTCGTTTTTTGAAAAATCAGTATAAAAAATCCGTGCTAGTCACGAGCGCGGATATCTACCGCCCTGCGGCGATCAAACAGCTCGAAACGCTCGCGAATGATTTAGACCTGCATTTTGAGCCCAGCGAAACCAGCGAAAAGCCTTTGAAGATTGCTGAGCGCGCCATCGCGCGCGCTAAACGCGAACAAATCGATGTGGTGATTGTCGATACAGCCGGTCGCCTGCATATCGATCACGACATGATGGATGAAATCAAAACGCTGCATAAAGCCATCAAACCCACGGAAACCTTGTTCGTGGTCGATAGCATGACAGGTCAGGACGCGGCCAACACGGCTAAAGCCTTTAACGACGCCTTAGAAATCACCGGCGTGGTGCTCACCAAAATTGATGGCGATGCTAGAGGCGGTGCTGCTTTGTCTGTGCGTCAAATCACAGGCAAACCGATTAAATTCATCGGTACCGGTGAAAAAACCGACGCCTTTGAAGTGTTCCACCCCGATCGTATTACCTCTCGCCTTTTAGGCATGGGTGACGTGCTCTCTTTAATCGAAGAAGCCGAACAGAAAATCGATAAAGACAAAGCGCAAAAAGCCGCGAAGAAATTTAAAAAAGGTAAAACCTTTGACCTGCAAGATTTCTTAGAACAGATGGAACAAATGGAAAAAATGGGCTCCATGAGCTCGCTGATCAGCAAACTGCCCGGCATTCCTAACATTGACCCTGAGCTAGTCAAACAACAACTCAGCGATAAAAAGTTCGCGCGCATGCGTGCCATTGTGCATTCCATGACACCCAAAGAGCGTCGCTTTCCGGATGTGATCAACGGTTCACGTAAAAAACGCATCGCCACGGGTTCCGGCACGGAGGTGCAAGACGTTAACCGCTTGCTGAAGCAATTTTCTCAAATGCAAAAAATGATGAAAAAGCTCAGTAAAAAAGGCGGCGCCATGAAAATGATGCGCCAGATGCAAGGCATGATGGGGCAAGGTGGCGGCATGCCACCGATGGGCGGCGGCGGTTTTCCGTTTTCATGATCGAAACCCGGGTTATCGCTTCGCTCAACCCAGACTGCATTTTATCGCTAACGTCATTGCGAGCGAACGTCAGTGAGCGCGGCAATCTTTTGAATCAACCTGGAGATTGCTTCGTCGCTACGCTCCTCGCAAAGACGGTTGCTACCCAAGATTGCCCCCTAACTTTTTTTGTTAAGCTCTTCGCGATAAACATAAAGAGATCTTCTACTCAATTAATGCTAATCAATCAAACACGGGGGTGCATTTTCTTTTCTGGATACCCTAGCCCATTTAAAAATAAGATTTTTCCACTATGACAAAAATACAAACCTGCCTTACTCACGAATTTGACCATTCTGAAATAGCAAAACTTCTTGCAGGTGTCACTGCACCTATGTATACCAGAGGCACCTCTTGGGAGGGTGGAAACACGAGGATTGCTTTAAAACTCTGGCGTTTGTTTTTGGTAAACTTATTAGAAGAACGCATCGAGGCGCCGGCGCAAGGTTTTTACGAAAAATTAGGAAAGCATTATTCTAATATAAAAACAGCGGTACAAAATATTCAAACAACAGAGGAAATCGCGCACCAGCTCGCTTTCGTCCAACAAAGCCAACCAAGAGAAAAGAAAAGATTTTTTGAAAAAATGATGGAAAACATCAGGGAGGAAGTGAAAAAGCTAAAAGATGGAGATAAATTAATTATACCAACAGGGTATAGCCTCGTTGGCTTGCCGGGTCATACGATGCTTGCCAGAATTCAAAAAACTGGCGGCACTTTTTCGATTGATTATTTAACCACTGGGGCGGGCCTTGAGCAAGGTGAGCGAGTTATTTTGGGAAGTGAAATTTATGCAACACCCTGGGTTTCGAGAGTACAAAACATATTGCCTGATGCGCTTTGGGAATATCTTTCTTCAGAAATCAAATGCTATCCGTCGAGTTGTTTTTTTTCAACTAAAGAAAGGACTCACCTGTTTAAAACTTATCTTGTTCCACAGATCCCGGAAATTTCTTCATTATTCAAGTTCGAATATGATGACTGCCTATCACCAAGCGAGCTTACTGAGCTAAAAAATAGCGATCATCCAGGTGTTACTTCATATGCACTAATGAACTTTTCCGCTCAGGATATTCAAACATTAAAAACACTCACCGAAACACTACAAAAAACATTAAACAATCAGCAAGAGGCCTTGTTTAAAAGAATTCAGGCTATTAACATTAATCGTAATGACTATAAAACGATGGCCTTTACCCCTGAAGAAGCCGGGCTTCTTAAAGAGTTGCTAAACGAAAGCCGCCTTTACTCTCTCAGCCAAAAAATCGTTCATATCAAGTGTGAAAAGGTTGAAGCTTCGCATGATCAATTTGACCAAGCTGACTCTGCTTCCGCATTAATCGAAGGAAGAATCACTCCACAGTTCTCAGGAAATTGTTGGTATCAAGCTATTGAAGCTTACTATTTTTCAGAGGTTTTAAGCGCTGACAGGGAGTGCTTCGAACAAATTTTATGGCTGCTAAAAAAACAATTGTTGGCAGAGGCGTTTAACATCTTTCAAGAGAGCCAAAAAGCAGAGAATACGCATGATGGACAGGTTAGCCAGGAGACGCCTGAAGAAGCACCATTTTTTTTACTCAAAAGCTCCTTAAAACAATTTTTTCTGGAAACTAAAGCGCTTTATACAAATAAAAAAATATCAGCAGAAGTTTATCAAGACACCGTGGCCTGGTTAAACAGGAATGCTATCAAGGTGTTCAATAAAGAGCTCGATTTTCTGGAAAACACTAACATTGCGCCCACGACACCGCCACAGCTTCCCTCCTATGTTGACGTAATACAATTTCCTCAAGAAGTGCTCAGGGCTCCTAGCGCCCCCTCTTTGCCTTTTTACCCCACCTTTTCAGATTTGTCTCCAGAGAATTTACACCGAAAATTGCAGGAAATAACAGCTTGTCGAGAAATTTTAAGCAACCAACTTTCAGATAACGCCCAACATCTTCAGCACATTCTTTTGGCTGATTTTTTTCGCGCACTCCCAGCGCCCATCAAGGGTGATGAACATGATTTTTGGGCAAAGGTTCCGGAAAATAACCTTGCTGAGATTGAAGTGCTTTTATTTGAGCTAATACTAAGTGACTACCAATTTTTTTCCGCCCGCATTAGTTTGTTAGTCAAAAAGTATACGGGATTATCCGCGCTACAGATCGCACCACTCATTAACCAATACATCATTTTTGTATCAGCTTATGCCGTATTAGTGCGTCTAAACTTGCGCGAAACAAGCCCACTGAGTCAATATCTTAAAGAGGGTGTATTTTTCATCCTTATCGAAACCGATCAAGACCCACGCTCACTTCAATCTTTCTTGGCAAACTTTTCTGCAACTGATGCCCCCCTAATCAAACGTTATCATCAATCACTATATTTTTTACAAGCTTTAAGCGAAGGAAACAGCCGGCCTGTATTTAATTTTTCCAATGAAACCTCACTTAAACAAGAAGACCTTGCAACGAACTTAGATCTTCGGATGCTGACTAATTTTCACGAGACATCAGTTATCAAATCACTGGGCGATTTCTTTGGCAATCTACATACGGTAGCCATTACAAAAGAAGACACGCCTCAACCCCGTTATGCACGATTATTATATTTATCCTTGATGGTTAAACAAGGATTAAAGCATGATCCAAGCGGATCGTTTTTCATCCATGGACGCTTCTTTTTTTTAGACAAACTGAGTGGTTTATCTCCGAATCTTTTGTTAGGTTTAAAACAAGAAAGCACAGAAAATCGCAAAATCGATGCCGTTGCGTTTAAAATTATTCCGCGTCGTTTTTCCTCTAGATTAGTTATAGATAAAGATCTTCCACCTGAAAATCAAACCATTCTGGACACGTATCGCCTGGCAGGACAAGAAATCAGCCTGCCGCACAGCCTGCATTTAGAGCTCCAACAACTTCGGCAGGAGCCAAATCTTCAGATGGTAAGACTATTAAATTTTCTTAAATCGCACCCTATTGCTTGTGAAAATGTTAGGCTATTAGAGTACCTATCCGCGGTTTTCTCAGAAATTCGCCAACCGATTTTAGCGACGGGTGAACACCCCGGTCTCTTAGCACAAGAGCTTTCTTTATCCACTGCTTTCTTACCGTCTCTGCATGATTTTCTTGAGAACGTCTTAGATGATTTTTCTCAAAACAGTCGCCATAGAGAAATTTATCGGCAGTTCCTGTGGTGGCTAAAAGTCACGCTGGATCAGATCGAAAAATTAAAAGCTTCTTCGGGTGACGATATTAGAAATTTTCACGCGCTTGCGCTCTGTCAGGTTCAGAAAATTTCCAGATTTTTAGAAGACGAACGATTGTCAAGTTCTGAGCGAATGAGCTTCCTGATTGATCAACTGGCTCTGTTGGTTTATGCGGGATCATATCAAGAAATTTATTTGAAACGAGTCGAGATTCAAGCTTTAGAAGTAGGCAATATCGAGCTTGGCTTAGAAGAAAATCTCACTATAGTCACCGTCATGCATGAGTTTTACCAGCAGCATTTCGATTTAAATGTGGAGCTTAAACCCTTAGTTTTGCAATTATTATCATCTTTTTTTGGCCCAGATGCGCGGTTTAATATTAGGTATAATGAAAGCGAACCACATGAAACCTTATGCGAATCATTAACCGAGAGCGTTCCCTCGTGTGAGTTTGACTCGCGCTCTGGGCGCTTCACAAGAAATCACCTTCCTTTTGGACAGTTGCCCCAAGAAATTTCAACACACACAGACTATTTGCGGTTTTTTGAACATCGCCCACATATGCTCATTGCCCCTGCGCAAAGCTTTCTTGATGGGGAAATTTTAATTTACTCAGACCAACGTTATACTATTTATTATTTTCCCAAAGTGAGCCAATTTTTTAATAAAATCCAAAACTATCAATATGTGTTAGCGCTCACTCATCTCAAAGAACCCCTAAAACCTGATGAAGAAAAAAATATCTTAAAACTCCTTTGGAATAATGATGACCTATATCAGAGCACACTTCCTTGGAGTGAAAGGCGCAGGCATTATAAATCAGCGTTACGAAAAAAATTTATCAATGATCATTTATATAACCTACCCATCTCGATTCAGGAGTTAATTACTTTTAAGGCCAATAAAGGGCTGATTATTCAAGAGCGTCAAAGAAAAGACATTTGGCAGGTCATCCCTCACTCAGTCATTACACAAAGTCGATTACCCCCTTCGTTAAAAAGCGGATTTGAATATTTTGCTGTGCGTAAGGCCGACGGAACGAAGGAGGTTCGATTTGTCTCAACCATGGGAGGAGAAAACTTCGTTGCTTTCTTTTCTGAGGTGAGCCCGAATATTTCAGAATCACGAGCATTGGGTCTTGAACGAGACCAACATTCCCTTGATCAAGACATCCAACGTATATCAATTGAAACAGAACATTTGTTGTCAGGCGAAAAAGGCAATTCAAACGTCGATGTTTATTTTGTTGACGAAAACGGGAAGCCTGATGGGTCTGCCATCCAATCCGAACCTCATGCTTTGTTTAGAAACTTTTGCCCGGGCGAAGGGATTTATCATGCGAAACGTATGTATTTCCCCCACCTTGGATTACGGTTCACGGTTACACAGCAAGATAACGAAGAAATTGTAATTTTAAATCACCCCTATTTTTCAGAGGCATTAACGGTCTCGAATCAGCAAGAATTTCGAACTCTTTTCCGAACTTTTACTAATTATCTCGTCGTAAAAAATACAACAGGAAAATATTATGTATTAATGCCAGATGATTCGATCAAATCAACTAGCTATACAGGTCAAATGCAATTAATTCAATATGACCCAATCTTTGCACTTGCAGATTTCAGACCAAATTATGTAACGCATTTACAAGCCATCCTAACTAATCTTTGGCATCCAGAACGTGACTATATTTACCGAGGTACAGTTGAAAGAATCTTAGCCATCAATATTCATGAGTACAGCCAAAATCAACTTTATCAAAACCTAGGTTTTACATTTGATGAGATATACTGGCTTAAGTCGCTGTTAAAAAGAAACGGATATGAAAAGTTAAGCAATGAACTCAAGTTAATAAGCTCCCCGCCAAAAAAAAGGGAGTTTTTTGCTTACTCACTTAACAGTGATCACCAGTTATTTCATAAAGCTCACGATATAAAAGCGTTATTTCACTTGTTTGCCATCTATTTAGCCGATCAGCAATACTTTGAAGCAAATAGGCTTTTGGTCTATTTACATCAGGATAGACCCTGCATTAGTACCGAAGCGCTTCCTTATTTCACAAGACTCTTTCAGCAACCTTTTTCAACTCTCATGCAGCCAGAAGCAATAACCTTGCGCCTAAAGCTTTATCTTGTTTATTTCAACCAACAATCACTCATTTCTCTTCATTCATTTAACTACAAGCACCAACATGAATTTGACCAAAAATTAGTAGAGGCTTATTTAGCTTATATTGATTCAATCACTTATATCTCAACCGACTTAAAACTCAGCGCGGAAGAAGAGCTCTTTTTGTTAACAACAATGCGTAAAGCTTCTATTTTATTACTTCAAAATCCTATGCTTAGCCTTAGATATGAGGCATTGAAGTCCCAACAAGCCATTCCTGCAGCGTATATAAAGCCACAGCCTTTGGGTAGGACCAGCAGTATTAATATTCTGATGACCCAACTAGAAAAGAAGCACTCAATAGTTTACGTCGATATTGATAGAGGACACTCTCAAAACCATCGCCGCCCTGTTAATGGCACTGTATTGGCTACAGTCAACTTTCCAAGCTTTACCTTCCCATTGGAAAATATTTTTAGGGAACATTTTCAAGAAATCCCTCATGAAGAATCAAGTCAAGTATCACTTGCCAGATTGATCACGTCAGGCTCAGAAGCAGAAAGCATTATGCTTGAACACCCGATGGCCCAAACACAGCTTCAAGAAATTGAAGCATCAACTCATAGATTTTTAACAGAAAAAGCCCCTCGCTTGACACTAAAAAACACAGCGTCCGAGCTAGCCAAAACGCTACTTGATTTTACTGCGCAACTTGAAGAAACACGAAAGAAGCTGCTTGAGGCCATTGAAAAATTTTTTCGTCAAACGGGAGAGGCTTATATCCCAAGCCTTACTGAGCATACGCTCGAAAGAGAGCTTGGCTTTTATGAACCACTGGATGATGCCTTTTTAATTAGATTATTTAATGAAGCAGACATAGAAACTTATAAGCGTGTTTTGCCAAAAACACCTAATATTAACCAAAAAATACCGGCGTTACATGTTTTAATTGCAGAGTATCTATATACTCTGGTGACTCTCGCACAACTCAATTTGGCGACACAAAAACTCGATAAATTGACAAATCAAAATCCACAGCAACTTGAAGACATGATACAAGAGATTGGTGGAATCATTAAACAACAACGCCACTACCAATTAACCGAGCCTTTTGCACACTTACTCTTAGCATTCGAAGCCAGAGAAGGGTTTATGCTTCGACCCGCACAGTATCAGCTCTTTCATGCCGTTAGGCAGGAAGATGCCAAGTTCTTCCAGGCTGTTACGGGTGATGGCAAGTCCACCCTCCTCCCGGTTCTAGTTGAACTTACACGGCAGCAAGCCCAAAAATCACTAATTATTCTTGTGCCAGACACACTAGTAGATTCTACGATTGCAAAGCTCAGATTACAGCTTTACCCATTAGGCAAAGGTGCGGCGACTTTTCAATTTTTCCCCGGCGTCAGCGATATCAAAAAAGAGCTCGAACACTTACAGGATGTCCTTTTACGCAAAGAAGCCATTGTGATGAGTTATGAATACTGGCAATTTTTAAAAATTGCTTATACACAAATTATTTTTGACTGCCAGGGGCACGATGAATATGAGTGTGATTATAAAACACATCAAGAAGTCATTAAGCTACTCGGGGATTGTGTTGTCTTTGCCGATGAAATAGACCGCCTTCTTTCACCTTGTAGTGAAACAAAATTAACTCATGGGGCGCCACAGATTTTGCCCTTGTATTACTGGAAAATCAGTCAAACATTCCTAAGCTTCTTTAAAGATCCTGACATCCTTGCTTTGTTACAAGCAAGGCATGAGCAAGGTATTCAGTTAAAAACACGCAAAAATGACCATACCCCCGTTGTTTTTTATCTTCAACATAAAGCTTTTTACCACGAAACTTTACGACCGATTTTAATCGAAAAATATTTTAATTACCTTTGTGATAATGCCTCTTTAAAGCTGAAAGCTTACTTAGCTGAACACAAAACCCATATTGTTCAATATCTTCATGATAAGCCTACCACTGAAAGAGCCTTTACTTTGACAGATATTTTCTCATCGTTTTCTCCAGAGACATCTCAAGAAGAAAGAAAGGAAATAGAAAACCTTCGATCCTTTCTCGCCTTAGGCAAGGCAGCTGTCAACCTTGGCCTACCTCATTGCCTTTCCAAACAACCCGGAAAAGATTTTGGCAGATATGTGACTTCTGTCAGAAAAAAAGACTCCCCTGAAGTGGAGGTGATTTATGATGAGAACAGCACATTATCTCAGCCTCGAGAAGATACAAAGCCTATAGGACGTGACACTTTTTTTAAAGATCCTCTGATTACGATTCTTTTTACTGTATTGGATCACTATGATTATGGTTTACGTCAAGATGAGCTAGTGCGTTTATTTACTGATCTATTAGAACAACGTAAAAGAGAGAAGCTACTCGTCCCCGATCATGCGGAGGTTGAATCAGAAAGACTTTTTAATACGTGGGTAACCACGGTTGACACTGCCACACTAAACCATAAACTCAAATTATCTCTATTTGATTTAAGCAATCCAGATGACATTCATTTGCTGATGAATGCTTTCTCGATGAACGCTGAGGTTATTAATCATTTCCTGCTTGCTTATACCAGCACTGAGTTAAGAACTTACCCCTTAGAATTTTATAACGGACCCTATGACCTTGTTAACCCAATACTTAATGGCGCTTCTGCCACACTGGGGCCTTTACCGACCCGCATGGAGATCATTTTAAACCCAACAATTCTTGGCCAGGTTTTTCATTACCTCCGACAGAAAAACAATCAAGCCACTCATGTGCTTTCTGAGCTGTCAACAGAAGCCTTGCTGGATCATTGGTGCACTCAGATCACTTCTGGCAAACGTGTTTTAATTGATGCAGCAGGCATTTTAGATGAACCCAACTTAAAAATAGCCCAACGTATACTCGGCATGACAGGATCACAGAATGTTCAGGCAGCTATTTTTTTGGATGATGAAACGGGCGAAAAAATGGTTTTATATCGTTTTGATAAAGAACCAAAAGCACTGGGTGATTATCCAGAAAATTCGATCACCTTTTACTCCAATCCTTTTGTGCGTGGAATTGATATCACCCACCCCGACGGCACAGAAGCTTTAGTTGTGGTTAAATCAGTGCATGATATTGCTGATCTACTACAAGCAATTGGTCGAATGCGCCGTTATTTAATGAGCCTGGTTGAAGAAACCAATACACAAAAGATCCAGCTCGGGCATGGGTTTCATCTAGTGATTGACCAATCAACTGCGCGAGAAATTCGGCGCTTCTTAGATATATACCCTGAAACAGTCATCACACTGGACCACCTAATGGTTTGGATCATATTAACCTCGATCAATAATCAAGAAGATACCCTATTTTCTGCTATTCAACAGGAAATTGAAAGTGTCGGAAAGGGTTCGTCATTCGAGGAACTTCAGAAAAACATGTTATCTCTTCTCGACCCCAAGAGAAAAGAATATCTCGCCCTGCTTCTTAAAAGACAATATCGTGAAAATCCACTCACGGCAGAAGCGCGTTATGGCTTACCAACTCGTTGGGTTAAAACGCGCGAGGTATTTTTAAACAGCGCCCAAGAGCAAATTGAGTTTTTAAGTCAAATAGAGGTTATAGAAGATCCTTTAGTTGACGATACCCTTAATAGCTTAATCCCTGAGGGTGCGATATTACCTCCGGAACTCGAAAAAGCCTTAAATAAAATGATGCATGCCGCAAGAAAAGCACGAGCATTGATGAAAAACCCCAACATACCAGGCTACGAAGGTGTCAAAACAAATCCAACAACGGAAAACAAAAGCAACAAAATAGGAGAAAAAAATGAGGCTTTAGACAAGCTTTTAAACAATCCCCGTATTGACCTGCTACCTGCAGGTGCGCTACTGAACGACGACCTTAGTGCTCAACAACATCAAAGAAATCGACAAACTGTTCGGGTGAATCAACAGCAAGAAGAAGAACAAAAAGTTGCGACCAATACCCAAGCCGCCGAAGAAACCAGCTGGGCAATGGAAGCTCTATTCAATCCAGACTACTGGGAATCACCTATTGAATTTACAAAAATGCGTAACGCAAGCCAGGTTTTATTTCCAGAGAATGTATATATTTCAAATCGTTTTTTAGAGACGACTAATTATTTTGATCCTAGCAATATCTTTGCTGAAGAACTGACAAAAACAGGTGTTGAAGTTTTAGTCGATGCGACTAATCCTCATGAGCCTATAGTCGCCTTGATTTCGGCCCATGAAGCCGCTGTCCTCAGAGCACTTTTACACACCCCAAAATGGCAGAATTCTCAGCGTGCTATAGCGCTCTTTAACGCAATACACCAAACCAATATTGAATCTTTTTCACATACGAACAGCTTTCGCCTACCAGACCCATTAAAAGAACAATTAGAGGCTTTATTTTTGTTTGTGCGTATGTTTTATGGTGAAACGCACCTCGACACTGAAAAGCACTGGGCTCAAGCCATTAACTGGGTAAAAGCACGACATGCGCTCCCAGAATTTATTACTTTTCTGACACGTAACTTTGGACGAACACGACAAAGTAGCGCACATTTTGAAGAGTATGTCGCACCTCTTTTGGACGGCAGCTTTGTTAACGCGAAAGAACCTAGCGATCAGGAGTTAGCTGCATTAGCTAATGCAGCCCCAGATTTCGTTGATGCACCTGACATAGACACTACACTTGCAATCAATAGTAAATTACCGACTGCCACTGTTTTATCAACCACCGTACCTGTTGAGGATTATTCACTTTGGATGCAAGGAGACAGTCAAACGGCCTTGGTTGAAAGGCAGGATCGCCCAACACCTCAACCGGCTAGCACCGCGTTAGAACCTGCCCGCAAACCCTTAAGTTTCGCTGCGAATCAAACCACGGCTTTAACACTCTTCTTATCAAGGACTGAACATACTTCAAGCTATCGCAGCCAAACGTCGCTTGCTGGGCAAGACCCAAGAACCGGACAACCTATTTTTATCGTCAATATTCAAGATGAAGTGGGAGAAACCGCAGGCTGGATCAAACTGTACGCTCACCCCATGTTTTGCCGCTCTGAAGATGGCGCTCGTCATAACATCATAGGGGCTGGAGGCCTATTTGAAGATTTAGATTTTGAAGCAAAATCAGCGCAAGAAATTTGCCAATATCTCCCACCGACCATGTTTGAAACCGTCGCGCAATCTGCTGCGCGCTCAGGATTCAACAGTGCATTATTTGCCACAGGAAATGTGGCTGGATACGCCGCCGAAAAGAAAGGTGTTTCGCGCCCTTGGGCAACCATTATTGGGAAAACAGCGGGTTTAGGCTTGTTCTTCGTTTCAAGGGTTTGCTCACACCTTGGCGATGAATTTTCTGCTGGCCCCACAGAAAGCCTGCTCAAAGCATTAAGTGACACGGTGCAAATGGCCGTCGTCAATATCGGTTTTTCAGCAGGGGCTCTAGTGTTCAACTGGTTTTCAAGCAAATTAAAGGCGCAGGGTTATTCTAAAGCCGCGTATCTATGCGATGGAGTAACGCGCTTCTTGCCTTATGCCACTTTTGCGCACCAATTTTCCACTCAAGGTCCGCTGCTGACCGTGGTTAATTTTGCTAGCGGTGCAGCAGCAGGTGAAGTCGTCAACCGCATCGGTACGAGCGTGGTTGACCATTTTATCCCTTAGACATTCGCTATACATTGCAGGTGGCGGCAGCGGGTTTCCGTTTTCGTAAGGTAGCAACCGTCTTTGCGAGGAGCGAAGCGACGCGGCAATCTCCAGGTTAATTCAAAAGATTGCCGCGCTCATTGACGTTAGCGATAAAAAGTAGCCTGGATTGAACGCCGAAGGCGTGATAATCCGGGAGAAATCAAACCCGGATTATCGCTTCGCTCACTCCAGGCTACCCAAGACGATTGCTACTTATCACTATCATTGTCTTGCTTGCCAGACACTGTGTTGGAAAACGCGTGCCAGCCTTGCTTGAAGCCCTCACCCACGCGTTTGGCGTGAGTTTTGGTCCACTGCCAGCCGGTTTTACTCGCCTCACTCGTGTTTTCACCCACGGTCTTGGCCTTTTCTTTGGTCCAATCCCAAGAATACGAGAATGGGTTTTGCTGAGCTGGCTGCTCGGTGATAACCGGTGCACTTTGTGCTGAAGTCGGCGCTTGCGCTGCATCCTTTGGCGCAGCAGCCACCGCAACAGACGCAGCCAACGCCAACGTAAAAATAAGCATCCATGGTTTCATAAGCCTTACCCCTTAAATAAATCGTGCAATTTCATCTTGATCAAAACGCGGCAGTGCGCGTCGCGTCTTGCCTTTGATTAAAGAGCGTTTACTGCTTTCTGTCAACACACCAATTTCAACCAACAGCTCGCCTTGAAATAAAGCTTGAATGTCGGCCACCTTATCTTCTCGACACACAATCAGCAGACACCCTGAAGCAATCAACCCCAGTGGGTCAAAACCCAAACAGTCAGATAATTGGCGTGTTTCTGACAACACGGGAATCGCCTGCTCATCAATTTCTAGGCCGCACTGTGCCACATCGGCCAGCTCATGCAATGCCGTGGCCAAACCACCCTCTGTGGGATCATGCAAACTCACCACGCCATCGGCATTAAACAATTTTTCGGCCGCCGGTAACACACACAAGCCAAAACGCTCGAGCAAACCTTCCATTGTATTGAGTTGCTCATCGATAATGTGCTCGGCTAAACGCTCGCGACAAGCTGATGCCAACAGCGCGGTGCCTTCGATCGCAATGGGGTTCCACAATAAAACCCGATCGCCCGGCTTAGCATTATGCGCATCAAAAAACGCGGGGGCTTCAAGCTTGCCTATCATCTGACCGATAATCACCGGCGTATTGACTGCGCGAGTGACTTCGGTGTGCCCACCCACCGCTTGAATACGATAAGTGCGCAAGGTATGTATCAAGCTTTGCCAAAGGGTTTGCAGAGCCACATCAGTGTAACCTTTTGGCAGTAAGATACTGGATAAAAAATATTTAGGGCGACAACCCAAACACGCCACGTCGTTGATATTCACCGCGACACTGTATTGCGCCGCTTGTTTATCGGGCGCAAACGTGATGGGGTCGGTGGTGACACTCCAATATTCACCTTGAAGTTTTAAGCCGGCCGCATCACAACCCACTTGCGGGCCTAATATCACACTGTCATCAATGCGTGGGATTTGCTTTAGCAAACCCGCGAGAAAATCGCTATGAATTTTGCCTAATGGTAATGCTTTAGCCATGCGAACCTCCTTTTGTGATCAAGGCATAAAAAACCCGGGCCTTACCCGGGTTTTGCCTAAGATTAGAAGTAGATACCTAACTGTGCAGTGATCGCATTCGAGCTCTTACCAAGCGCAGACGGATCGTAGGCGGTTTGAATCGTGCCGGCTTCGTTGTGTGTGGCCGAACTGCTCTTACCGTAGTTAGTGTCATGACGGAATTCAAACGTTAACAAGGTGTAACGTCGAATCGCCAACTGCAAAGCAGCCAAATAACGTGCTTCAGGAATATTAAAGCCCAACGCTTGGTATGAACGACCGTAGCTCAAACCAAAAGTCACCGGCATATTTAACATGTGGAAGTTGTAATCGCCTTCGACTGTGTACGCACTTGGCTTCGCACCACGACCATTATAAGAAATATCATTCGCAGAGAAGCGGCGCAAGGCACTTAAGTACTCAGCTAAAACGGTGAAATTCCCATAACCCAGGTTCGTGTGCACATCAGCCGCGTGCACGACGTGATCAATATTCTCAGCCGTTGAACTTTGATTAAAGCCTGTAAAGGCAGCTGAAGAACCCGTGTCTTGCATGCCATCAACATCGGCCATATTGCGTACCGCACTCACACCCACGTTCGCCGTAAACTTGCCGACTTTTCCATTGTAGCCCACATCCACACCACCATTATTGATGCGCGGGTCAGAACTTGTCGAGGCCGCACCGCGATACACAAAGGCTTCGGCGTAAGGACGGTTGTCATGTTGTGAACGGTAACCCACTTCCAGCGCACGCGCTTTGGTTTTACCCAAATATTTGGTGAGCGGATCGCTGATCATGATACTTGAATAGCGGCCAAATGGCACATACAACTGACCCAAGGAGCCAAAAATCGGCGACTTCATAAAGTTACCAATCGTCACGTAACCTTGATTTAAGTAAATGCGTGAATTATCTAAACCACGATCGGTATCCACAGCCGCAGAGTTATCATACGAAAACTCCATCAAACCCGAGACCCACGGCGTTACGACAGCTTGCGCCATTAAGTCCGCACCCGTCAAATCGATATCGCTGTTGGATTTACCTTGGTACGTGTTTGAGTACTGAGCGATACCCACAACGTCACCACTTAACACCAAACGCGGCAAGGATGGCCATTCACCCATTTCTTTTTTGTAGTACTCCATCGCCTTCTTCGTACGGTTAAGTAACTCAATATTTTCATTGATACTTGGCGCATTAATAATAAAGCTAGAACCGTCGTAGTGAGCCGGCACACCTGTCGCTGGCGCCAATACCACAGAGTTACCAAAATGAACATAACCCGGCGTGTTCACCACATAATGCTTCTGAGCACCCTTAAGGTGACCGTATTCTGTTTTCACATCTGTGGTGTTATGTCGAGCACGGTTGACGTGTTGCCGATGTTTCAGCTGAGCTTTTAAAGTACCCACTTGTTGTTGCAAGGCAGCCATTTGCTTTTGCATGGCCTGCATTTCTTGGGTCACTTCTTTTAGGGCGGCCGCATCCTTGCTTGAGCCATCGGCCGCCAGCACCGCTGTACTCACGGTGGCTAAACTAATAGCAGCAACTAAGGCCTTGATTCTCATGGGTTTAACTCCTCATTATTTAAAAGATAACGCCGCACCACGTTTCGCGACACGACAAAAATACCAGCAAACGCGAAAAGCGCAATGGCTGAGTTCAAAAACAGCGTTTCATAGATATGGCAGGCTTTAAAAATGGCCGCTTGAGAGTCCAGCTTGAACGAGATTTGACCATATTTTGACAGCACGCCGGTTAAAAATCCGGCAACGGCATTCGATAACATCCAGATGCTGACCAACAGTGTCTCCTTGCCCCTGGGCGCGAGCTTCGTGACCAAGGCCAAACTGATCGGCACCATGCACAACTCACCCATCGGGAAGACAAAATACGCTACCACCACAAAAAACGGTGAAGCATGACCGTGAACCAAGGCTGATTTCGCCGCGAAAACGAAGATCAAGAAGCCCAAACCCAGCATAGCCATACCCAAGGCAAACTTATCCGTGACCAAGGGTGAGCGCTTTTGCTTGGATAAATTCACCCAAAGTGTTGCCAAGAACGGACCGATGATCAACATAAAAATGGGATCCAAAGCATAAAACGCTGAGGTCGGAATCGTCGTACCCATCACCTTGCGATCAATAATACGCTGAATAAACAAATTCAACGTGGTACCGCCCATATTCAGCATGGCCTCAAACACGATCACACCTATAATGCCGATCAATATTAACAGCAAGTTTTTGCGCTCAGCCTGCGTACCTTTGATAAGCAATCGCGCCATCATGAGTAGTACAACGGCAAACGAGACCACCATCAAACTCGTGTCTAAATTTTTATACAACATCACATAGCACACCGGCACCATGCAGGCCAGCAAGCCATACACCAAGGTTTTCGATTTGAAACGCTTGTGTGGCGTGACCTGCCCTGTGGCACTGGGCATGCGGAAAAACGCCTGCAAGTGTTTTTGCCCCAAGATAAAAACGAGCAAACCCGAGGCCATCCCCACACTGCTTAAGATAAAGGCATAGTTCCAGCCAAAATGCTCACCCACAAAGCCGCAAGCAATCGGCGCCAACAACGCACCGACGTTTTTACCTAAATAGTAAAAGGTGAAACCCGCATCACGCTTATGTTCATTATTTTTGTACATTGCACTCAGTAAAGGCGGCAAGCTGGGTAAAAACAAGCCATACCCCACGGTGACAATGGCCAGGCCAATATACACCACGTCTGGCGCAGGCAATACCATTAAGGCATTGCCGATCGTCATGAGGCTCGCCCCCAAAATAATGGCCACTCGCGAGCCAAAGTAGCGATCAGCCAAATAACCGCCCACAATGGGTGTGCCAAAAATCAGCGCCATAAAGGTGCTGTAAACACTAAACGCGTGGCTGTCAGCAATATTAAAGGTGTGCGTAAGATACAGCACCAATAAGGCCGTGATACCAAAACGACCAAAGAGCTCCCACATCTCGGTGTAGAGCACCACATAAAAGCCTGGCGGGTTTTGCCTCAATCGAGACCTTAAAAGATTAAGCAACATAACAATTGTCCCAAAGTCGTTTAATAAAAAATGAAAGAAAACGCGGATACGAAAAAATTAGGCCCTGGCAGGCCACCAATAACAATAAGACTGTAGGACGTCTGTGTGAATCACTGGAACATTACCGCTTGATTGAAAAAACACGATACCAGATTTTACCAGGCCGTCAACCCGAAGATGCGGCGTGCTCCAAGCGCCGCCATTTACTTAAGGATATAAAAAATGTGCCGAATTTTGAGCAAAAAAAAGCAGCGAGGATAACCCGGGTTTAGTCTCGAAAGTTATCAAACTGCACGGGAAAATCAATTTTCGCCTCACGCAACATCGCGATCACATCTTGCAAATCATCACGTTTTTTACCGGTCACGCGGACTTGTTCACCTTGAATCTGCGCCTGCACTTTAAGCTTGCTGTCTTTAATCAATGTCGTGAGTTTTTTCGCCTGATCGCGATCGATACCCTGCTTCAAGGTCAACACTTGTTTGGCTTCACTTAAATTCGTGTGGATATCACCTGCCTCATAACAACGACCATCCAGCCCACGCTTAATCAGCTTACCCACCAAAATATCCAGCATTTGCTTGACCTGAAAATCACTGGGCGCCTTCAATGTGATTTCTTTATCCGTGTGCTCAAAACTCGCATTCGTGCCTTTAAAGTCAAACCGCTGACTCACTTCGCGATTCGCCTGATCCACAGCATTCGTTAATTCGTGATGATCGATTTCTGACACAATATCAAATGATGGCATAGTGCTCCCTCCTTACAATCTGCGCTCAGTGTAAACGAAATAGCGTGAACATCAAGGTGACGGGGGTCTATTGCCCCCGATCTTGAGCAAGCAGCTCATGAATCAGATTAAATAGCTGCGTATTCGGGTAAAAATACGGCTCATGCCAACCTTCAGCAAGCAGTGACTCAAGCTGATCATCGCTAATCTCTCCATAGAGAAACGCCTTTAAAGCCGCTTGCACTCACCTGCCGGCAGACATACACTGTTCGCCACACACAGGAGTCGCCCATGATTGAACTCATTCAATTTTACCCGGCCTGGAATATTCCCAATGCCAGTCCATTTTGCATGAAGCTTGAAACCTACCTCAAAATGGCGAGCATCCCGTATCAAAACGGCTACACCAATGACCCGCGCAAGATGCCTAACGGCAAACTGCCTGCCATCAAAGACAACGGCAAGCTGATTGTCGACAGTCGCCTGATCATCACTCACCTGGAAAACACTCATGGCCAGCCGCTAGATGGTCACTTAAGTGCCAGCGAAAAAGCCACGGCGCACGCTTTTGGCCGCATGATCGAAGAACATCTATATTGGGGCATGGTGTATAGCCGATGGATCATGCCTGAGAATTTCTCGCGACTTTGCCAAGATTGGTTTAGTGTACTGCCTTGGCCATTGCGTCTTTTCATCCCTAAAAAGCTGCAGAAAAATGTGCGCGCACAACTCAATGGCGCGGGCCTTGGTCGCCTCACCCACGAGCAAATCATCACCTTGTGCCAGCAAGACATCGACGCCCTGGCCGATTTTCTCGGCGACAAAACCTTTTTCATGGGTGAGCAGCCTTCCAGTATCGACGCTTGCGTACATGCAATCTTAGTGGGCCTGATGAACGTACCCATTGAATCTGAAATCAAAACCCATGCGCTATCAAAAACGAATTTAACGGCTTATTGCCAACGCATGAACCAACGTTACTGGGCAGACAAGGCTTAGCATGAAACGCCTGACGATCTCACACGTTTTATCTGCGCTGATCGCAGGCTGCCTTTTGCCTTTTGCCTTTTCACCACACGGTATCTGGCCGCTGGCCATCGTGTGCCCTGCGGTTTTATTACACGTCTGGCTTAAACAAAATGCCCGCCAAGCCTTCATCAGCGGCTGGCTATTTGGCTTAGGTTTTTTTGCCGTAGGCGTGTGGTGGGTCTTTATCAGTATACATGAGTTTGGCAACACCAATGCCGTGCTCGCCTTCCTGCTCACCGCACTGTTTGTGATCTTCTTAGGCTTTTGGTTTGGTGTGCAAGGCGTCCTATTTCACTGGCTGAACCGCAGCCGTTTAGCGCTTTGGTTTGTGCTGCTTTTTCCAGCAAGCTGGCTCTTTTTTGCCTGGCTGTTTGAATGGGTGCTCACAGGCTTTCCCTGGTTACAGCTGGGCACGAGTCAAGTCGCAAGCCCTTTGGCGGGTTATTTGCCGCTCTTTGGTGTTTTGGGTACCAGCGGTATTGTCGCGCTGTGCAGCGCCTTATTGGTGTCAATCATTGAATCACAGATCACATTAAAAACAAGAATTACTTCATTGTTTTTATTTATAATTATATTCGCTCTCGGCGGCCTGTGCCGCACCATCAGCTGGAGTGGCCAGCTGCCTGGCAAACCGATGAACTTCGCACTCGTGCAAGGCAATATCGCCCAAAGCCTGCGCTGGGACCCGAACCACGTCGATGCCATTTTGGCCAAATACCGCCGCATCAGTACCCCATACTTCAAGCACAATACGCTCGTGGTTTGGCCGGAAAATGCCCTGCCTATTCCGGCAAGCTATGCGGGTGGTTACTTATACCAGCTCCATACGCTGGCTAAAGATCACCAAACCACCCTCATGACGGGCATGCCGGTGGCTCACCAAGAAGACTATTACAATGGCCTACTCATGCTCGGCCAGCACACCGGCTATTACTTCAAACGCCACTTGGTGCCCTTTGGTGAATACTTACCCTACGATAACTATCTGCGCGGGCTCATCAATTTTTTCAACATCCCCATGTCGAATTTTGTGCCGGGGCCTGCCAACCCAGCACCGCTGACTGTGGGCAACCTCGTCATTGCACCGCTCATTTGCTATGAAATTGCCTACAGCTCACTGCTACGCACCGACTTACCAAGCGCCGATATCATACTGGTGATCAGCGACGATGCTTGGTTTGGTGATTCAGCCGCGGCCAGCCAACAAATCGAAATTTCACGCGCGCAAGCCATCGCCTCGGCAAGACCGCTGCTCGCGGCGAGCAATAACGGCATCACCGCGGTGATCAGCCCGAAAGGCGAGATCACTCAACGCGCACCGCGCTTTAAAACGGCCATTCTCACCGGCACATTAACCGGCTATCGCGGCGCCACGCCCTGGGTGGCTTGGGGCAATTCACCGGTGATGTTATTCATTGTGATCGTATTTATCGCGAGCCTTTTCACGCGACGCAAACGCAAAAACGCTTGACCCGAGCACGCCAAACCGTAAGATAGTTTGCGGGCACAGCCTAAAAAGCAACATGACCTTGCAACTTCAATCGCATGATGCACATCCAAAATAATAAAACAACGAGGTATATGAGCATGACAAAGCACCGTGGGACGGGCAAAAAACGCAGACAAATAGACGCAAATAAAGCTGAACAAAGGTACAAGGCCCTCACAGCGGATCAAGACCGTCTAGTGCAAGAAAAACGGCGAGAACAGCTCGGGCAAAGAGCCCTCGCGCTTCGAAGCCAAGCGCCTCCACCGGCCGCGACAGGTGTCCAAGCTAATACAGAAAGCCCTTTCGAGCTCCATAGAACCATCGAGCACCTTAAAAAGCGCCTCGACGATTCACGAGCCACACAAACTCGCGAGGCAGACGAGCACCTAGTGAGGTCTAACAGACAGCTGTCTGAAATCTCAGCGCTTAAAAGAGAGCTCACCGCTAAAAATCAACGCATCAGCACGCTTGAAGCTCAGTTAGCACAAGTAGAACGCAATTTAAACAGCGCGAACGAAAGCAATGCTCAGGCTGCGCAAGCTCAGACTGAGCAGGCCCAGAGCACCATAGAAAAACTAGAACAGGGATTAACTGAACTCCGAGCAGAAAACTCTCAAGCACTACACAAAATTAGACGCCTGGAGCAGGCATACAGCCTCAGCCAACACGAGCACAAGGAAGCCACAGCAGCCCTGCAACAAACACACGCAACTGAGCTCGCCATCACCGCCGCTCAAAACCAGGCGTGGATTCTCCAAGTCGTCACATTACAAAGTCAGCACACCTCTTTAAAAAGACGTTTTTCAGAGCAAAAAAAGCTTTTAAACAATGCGCACCCAACACATCATGAGCTGCATAAAACAAAGCCAAATAACTCTGCTTCACCTGCTGATCGACCACCACCGGCCAACTCAAACAGCGAAAACTATGACGGCCTCATTTTAACACTGATTCAGCAGGTCGATGAACTCACCAAGAGCAAGAAAAATGAACAGCAAAAAAATGAAGAACTTAAAAGGAGGCTAAGTACACTTGAAGCACGACTTGCGCTCTATGAAACCACACCACCCCCAGAGTTCTCGCCATTTACAGGCATGTGTTTTTTTAACGAGAGACGCGGCTCTCTTGCCTCAGATAGATCAGATACACCGGATGCACAAAACCACACAACAGGTTCCCCCATAGGCAGCAGACCTTCGCCAAGCTCAACCGGTTCAGACTGAGCGAGCCAGCGCCTGCCCCTTGTCGTTGCGGCTTGAAAAGAGTATCCTTGCGAGCTCTTAATTAACAAGCCGCAAAGTCATGATAGACGAACACTATAACCCCCAGGCCATAGAAGCCACCATCCAGACACTTTGGGAAGAAAAACAATCCTTTAAAGCCACCGAGGACTTTAGCAAAGAGAAGTTTTATTGCCTGGCCATGTTCCCTTATCCTAGCGGTTATTTGCACATGGGCCATGTGCGAAACTATGCCTTGGCGGATGTCATCGCACGCTTCCAACGTCTACAGGGCAAAAACGTACTTCAGCCCATGGGCTTTGATGCCTTTGGCTTACCGGCTGAAAACGCTGCCCTAAAACACGGCGTGTCGCCCGCAAAATGGACTCGTGACAACATCGACCATATGCGTGAGCAACTCAAAAGCTTGGGCCTGGCTTACGACTGGAGTCGCGAAATTAAAACCTGCGACCCAGAGTATTACCGCTGGGAGCAATGGCTGTTCTTAAAACTCTATGAAAAAGGCTTGGTGTATCGAAAAAATGCCGTGGTTAACTGGGACCCGGTGGACAACACGGTACTGGCCAATGAGCAAGTCATTGATGGCCGTGGCTGGCGCTCTGGCGCGCTCGTCGAACAGCGCGAAATACCTCAGTGGTTTATTAAGATTACCGCCTATGCCAATGAATTATTGGAAGATTTATCTGAACTTGAAGACTGGCCCGAGCAAGTGCGCACCATGCAGCGTAACTGGATTGGCCGCTCTGAAGGTGTGCGTGTCAGCTTCACCGTCGCCAGTCAAGACGCGCCCCTGAACGTCTTCACCACACGGGCCGACACTCTATTTGGCGTAAGCTACATCGCCCTTTGCCCAGAACATCCCTTGGCCAAACACGCAGCCCTCAGCCAACCTGCTGTCGCAGAACTCATTGAAGCCTGCAAACACACCAAAGTCTCCGAGGCTGACCTAGCCACCCAAGAGAAAAAAGGGGCGGACACAGGGTTAAAAGCCAAACACCCACTGACCGGGCAAGATATCCCGATCTGGGTCGCTAACTATGTGCTCGCCGACTACGGCAGCGGCGCGGTCATGGCCGTACCCGCACACGACGCACGAGACTTTGAATTTGCAAAACAATACAATCTAGAGATCGTACCCGTTATCTCAGCGCCCGAAGAACACGACTTCAGCCAAGCTGCTTACACCGGCCCAGGTCAACTGATTCACTCTGGCGAATTCGACGGCCTAGACAGCACAAAAGCTAAAGACGCTATTGCCAAGCAGCTAGAAAGCAGCCATGCCGGCATGCGCGAAACCAACTTTCGCCTGCGTGACTGGGGGGTGTCTCGCCAGCGCTATTGGGGCACGCCGATCCCGATCATTTATTGCGAAAGCTGCGGCGCCGTGCCTGTGCCGGAAAGCGAGCTTCCCGTCGTTCTACCCGAAGACCTTGAACTGCCCGAAAGCGGTTCAGCCTTAAAAGCGAGCCCCAGTTTCTATCAAACCGGCTGCCCGAAATGTAAAAAACCGGCCAAGCGCGAAACAGACACCTTCGACACCTTCATGGAATCGTCTTGGTATTTCGCACGCTTTGCCTGCCCCGATCAACACAAAGCCATGCTCGATGAGCGCGCCAAATACTGGATGCCGGTGGATCAATACATCGGTGGCGTTGAGCATGCTGTGCTTCACCTATTATATGCACGCTTTCTGTTCAAAGCACTGCGCGACGAAGGTTTTTTCCAAAGCAGCGAACCGTTTAAAGCCCTGCTTACACAAGGCATGGTGCTCAAAGACGGCACGAAAATGTCAAAATCGAAAGGCAACACGGTCGACCCGAAAGCCATCATAGAGCAATACGGTGCTGATACGGCACGCTTTTTTAGTTTGTTTGCCGCCCCACCTGAGCAATCACTGGAGTGGGCCGACAAAGGTGTGGAAGGCGCTTACCGCTTCCTTAAACGTGTCTGGCAATTTGCGTATCAGCACGAGGACACGATCAGCGAAGAAAACATTGCACAAAAAGCTGATTCCATCACCGACATTCATTGGGATGGCATCGATAGTAGTTTAAAAGATATCCGCCGTGAAGTGCACACCTGTTTAAAACAAGCCACATTTGATATGCAGCGCCTGCAAATCAACACCGTGGCTTCGGCTTGCATGAAAATGCTCAACACCCTGCAAACTTTGCCCGATATCGAGACCGATGACACACAAGCTAAAAACGCGATCCTTTGGGAAGGCGTGAGCATTTTGTTGCGTATTTTAAGCCCTATCTGTCCGCACATCTCACACTACTTGTTTAAACAATTAGGTTACGGCGTCATTTCAAAATCCAAATGGCCAAAAGCCAGCAACGCTGCGTTAAAGCAAGACAGCTTAAAATTAGCGGTGCAGGTTAACGGCAAAGTGCGGGACACCATCGAGGTGGCCGCCGACGCAGATAACGCAGCCATCGAGCGTTGCGCACTATCCTCTGACAACGTGCAAAAGTTTATCGATGGCAAAGCAGTTAAGAAAGTGATTGTCGTGCCCAAAAAACTGGTGAGCATTGTGGTGGGAGATGCCTAGATGAAAAGCATCAGGCAGTTTCTGATCGCAGGCGCGTGCCTATTGCTCGCAGCCTGCGGTTTTCACTTAGCCAATAGCACACAAGCGCCGCCTGTCTTTAAGACGTTAAAGCTTGAAAGCAATGACCCGAATGGCGACTTCAGCAAGCTTGTTCGAAGTAATTTAAAACTTCAGGGGGTGAACATCAACCCCAAAGCGCCGATTACTCTAAAGCTTGAGCTGCCAAGCGCGACATACTCACAAGCCACATCAGGCTCGTCGCAAATTTCGCGTGACTACACTGTCGTTCAAAACGCGAGCTTTACGTTTATCAACAGCAAAACGCACAAAACAATTGATTCACGTGAATTCAGTGTTTCGCAATCATTGACACTCTACGCAGGCCAAATCATCAATAACACTTCGCAGTTACAGTCGACCATCTCTGTATTAAGACGCAGTGTTCTAAACCAATTCTTTTTCTACCTTGAGTCTTCCGACCTTGTCAAGGCGGCAAAGGCTAGCCTGAAGCGATGAAGGTTTATCCCGAAAAACTGAGCGCCGCGCTGAAGGCACACGCCCCAAACGTGTTAACCATCAGCAGCGATGAGCCTTGCCTTCATGAAGAAGCACTAGACACCGCCCTACATTTCGCACGTGCACAAGGTTTTGATGAGCACGACAAGCTAAGCGTAGACAACAAATCTGACATCGCTGAGGCGAATGCATTACTGAACAATTTGAGCCTGTTTGGCACACAAAAAATCGTTGAGCTTCGCTTTAACGACAAGCCCAACAAAAGCTGGCAAGGCTTTTTAAGCGATTACACCAAGCAAGCCGAAGCCTCCATTTTCTTAATCGTGAGATTACCCAAACTCGAAAAAGCACAACAAAACGCGAAATGGTACCAAGCACTGGATAACGCGGGCCTTTCACTGACTCTTTGGCCACCCAAGCCCGAAGAGTTCAAAGCCTGGCTACGCACGCGCGCCAGAGCACTGAAGCTAGACTTATCCGACGACATGATCGGCATGATTGCTGAGCACACCGAAGGCAACCTGCTGGCGGCCAAACAAGCGCTACAAAAACTCAGCTTTGTCACGCCGCTCACGCCGGAGGCTGTTAAAGAGCAATTAAGCCATGATGCACGCTTTGATGTGTTTGCCTTGGTCGATGCAATATATGCCGGAGACATTACCCGCACGGGCAGCATATTGAACACCTTAAAGCTCGAAGGCCAAGACCCCATCTTGATACTCTGGGCAATCAATCGTGAAGTGCATTTACTGCTTGGCATTGTGCAAGCCAAACACGCCGGTCAATCCATCGATAGCTATTTCAGATCACAAAAAATTTGGCCCCAAAAACAAGCCTTGATGCGCCGTTTTTTTCAGCAGGCGAAAAAAGGCGTGCTCTATGACGCGATCAGCGATGCCCAGCAAATCGATGCCTGCATCAAAGGCGCGGCGCGCGGCGATGTGTGGCAAGGCTTACTTATACTGTGTTTAAAGCTACAAGGCGTGCAAGTATGATAGGCGTCTTAGGTGGCACATTCGATCCAATTCACCGCGCGCACCTAGCCATTGCACACAAAGCTTTGGAAGCTGCAAACCTCTCACGTGTCTTGTTTATCCCCTGCAAAACACCTGTGCACCGAGCCGAAGCGATGGCAAAAGCCGATGATCGCCTAGCCATGGTAAAACTCGCCATTCGTGACGAGCCCCTGTTTGAAGCTGACGACCGCGAAATCACACGAAGCACTCCCTCGTACATGGACGAAACCCTCAAAAGCCTACACAAGGACTACCCAAACGAAAAATTTGCTTTCATTATGGGTTATGATGTGTGGGAAAACTTCACACGCTGGCACCATTGGCAGGAAATCATTCAACAAAACACCCTGATTATCATTAAACGACCAGGGTACACACTGGCTCACCCAAAACTGATCGCGCAATACAAAGCCATCATTATTAATGACAATGAGAGCACGCTGTCAGCCACCGATATACGTCACGCCGAGCTATCCCGAGATGATGCGCGACTCAAACAAGCCCTGCCTCAAGCGGTGATCGACTACATCAAAAATCACGCGCTTTACAGGGACGCCAACAGCCAGGTATAATCGGCGCAAATTTTAAAGAATGACAACACGATGCTCACACCCGAAAAACTTTGCGATATCGCAACCCTAGCCCTAGAAGACGTTAAAGCCAAAGACATTAAAGTACTGAATGTCCAAGGACTCACCTCTATCGCCGATTACATGATCATATGCTCTGCGACCTCATCACGACAGCTGCAAGCGCTGGCCAACAACGTGGCCAAAGAGGCAAAAGCACAAGGCGCTCGACCCTTTAACCGCAATTTTACAGACCAGAATGAATGGGCGCTGGTTGACTTAGGTGATGTGATCGTTCATGTCATGCTGCCTGAAACCCGCGAATACTACGCACTGGAAAAACTCTGGGAAAATGTGAAAGGCGATGAAGATCACACTGATTAGCATCGGCAGTAAAATGCCTGCTTGGGTCCAAGCAGGTTTTGAAGAATACCAAAAGCGTTTACAGTCTGACTGGCCTTTAACCCTTATTGAAATCCCCCTCGCTAAACGCCAAAAAAACAGTGAAAACCTTGCCCTCATCAAAAAAGAAGGTGAGAAGATGCTTGCAGCCATTCCTAAAAATAGCTTTGTGATCACACTGGAAATTGGCGGAAAACGTTTAAGCACCGAGGCCCTAGCAAAGACCATTACCGATTCGCAAAGTGCACACTTATGTTTTTTGATTGGTGGGCCAGAAGGTTTGGCCCACGATGTGCTCAAACGCTCTGACGCGAAAATTTCGCTCTCAGATCTCACACTGCCCCACCCCCTGGTGCGTATCGTGCTGGCCGAGCAGCTTTATCGCGCCCTTACCATCACGCAAGGTCACCCCTACCATAAATAATTCATCACGCAGGCTCGCTACCCCAACACAGACTTCACTGCTACAATACTCGCACTGATGTAGCTAAAACCCGGGTTATCAATGCTTCGCATTTCAACCCAGGCTACGTAAGATAGTGGCTACTTCATGCGAATCAACACAAGGATTTACAATGAGCAAGATCGCAGTCTACCCCGGCAGCTTTGACCCCATCACGCTGGGCCACATCAATCTAATCGAACGAGCCTACCATTTGTTTGACGAAGTCATTGTGGCTGTAGCTCAAGGCACGCACAAAAACCCACTATTTTCTTTGGCTGAACGCGTCAACCTAGCCCACGAAGCGCTATCTCAACGCAAGGGTGTGCGAGTTGAACCCTTTGAAGGTTTATTAGTTGAATTTGCTGAATCGCACGGCGCCGATGTCATTTTGCGCGGCGTGCGAGGCACAGACGATTGGGAATATGAAAAGCAACTCGCCTTTATGAATAAGAAACTCTCACCGAAGCTTGAAACCTTATTTTTATTGCCGGACACGGCTTATCAACACATCGCCTCTAGCTTAGTGAAAGACATTGCACGCCATCAGGGCGACATTTCAAGCTTTGTACCCGTCTGTGTCAATAGCGCCATTCAAAGCAAACTTGCTCGTTAATAAGGAAACACCGAGATGGAACTCATGACCGTTCGCCGACTCATCAAACGTTTTTCTATCGTGCTCTGCGTACAAACCGGTGGCGCAGGCGTGATCAGCGTGTGGCTCGGTACCTTGCTTGCCACCGCTTTTGGCCTAAAAGAGGCTTTAATTGGCGGCATGTGGTGTGCGATTTCAGCAGCGATTGTGATCAACGCTGAAGAAAAAAGTGCCTTTGAAGCCGCATTGCTGCGCTTTGTGGCAAGCTTAGTCGCCTGTGTTTTATCGGGCGCCATTGTCTCAGGCCTAGGCTACGGTTACGCCAGCCTTTTGCTGGTGTTGGTATTAAATGTCGCGCTCATTTCACTGATCGGCTTTCGAGAGGGATTTCGACAATCCAGCATCGCTATTTTCGTGATCTACGCCACTGGCGCCATGCAACCGGACTTAAGCGTGTGGCTTAATGCGCTCGGCAGGCTTGCCGAGTCCGCTGTAGGTATCCTTGTGGGCTTATGTTTTGTCTTAATATTCATACCCCTTAGGCGCTGGTTAGCAAGCCTTAACTAACCCATCAAACCTCAATTGAGGCTAGACATTTTTAGCCTAGTTTGTTAGAGTGCGCACCGATAACAAATAATAATAATAATAACAATAATAAAATAATGTTCTTTACCCATGATACTTGTGCTATCAACGATCAGCTTATTGCCATCGAAACCTTGATAGAACAGCCCATTTTCACATCGCTTAAAACGCTAGAAGCACTTGCCCAAAAAGACAGTGCGTTTAAAGAAAAATTCAAGCTCGAAAAAGCGTATTTGCTCAGGCAAATGGCGGCACAAGCAAGGCTCAGAAGTCTTCCAGGGCATAGTGCGATCACAACAACCTTAAAAAGTGTTCACAAAGAAATGCTTGATGGCGACCAGCTGGCAGAGGCGCTCAGTGGACTAAAAACATACGACTCAGAAGAAGGCACCACCCCTTGGCAACAAAGCGACGAGGCGATAACGCTACAGCAAGAGTCGACGCACTCAATGTGAATTTAATACAAAAACTGTTCATCCCGACTAGCTTAAAAGAAACTGATTCAAATAAAAATACAACAAAGGATCATCGACATGACAAACCCCTCCACGAATGCTATTAACGCAGTAAAAAGCAATATTGAAAAGCTCCTAAACGAATTTCAGACTTTAAGCAAACAAATTGAGCTACAAGACGGCATAGAAGGTTATATAGCTCGGATAGAGGCTATCACCGAAGAATATAAAAGCTTCAAAACAGACATCCTAACTATACGACTTAGAGCAGGCTTACTAGACAAACACTCAACCAAACTCTCAGAAGATTACAGGCAACTTTCCGCTATCGAGAGTGCCGTCTTGGCAGTAAATTGCGAACTAAAACTCAAACTGTACAGCCTATCAATACAAATGATACTAGACAAACTTAACGATTTAAAAGACGAAGACAAAGCTGAGCTAGAAGCGTTACTGACTATCGTCAAGACGACAAGCACAAGTGATTTAATGAACGCTTACAAAAATAATGCAGGCATAGAAAAACTTAATGCGTTTACAGCGAGACTCAGGCGGGCTAAAGACAAGGCTGTCGATTATTTTTTGGCAAAAAACCATGAAATCACCATTAAAACAGCCAATCTTCGAAGGCGCTTTGAAAACCCAAATGAAAATATCAACGCCAGCTTAGCACTGCATAAAGAACTGACCGCCTTAGAACAAAATAGACTGGGCCTAAGGCTATGGAGAGACGATAACCGACACAGAGGAAGTAACTTAGTAAGACAAGCCTCAATCACAAGAGCATCGCTAATAGTCTTTACATTGAAAAATCAGGAGAGCATTATTAACTCCGTAAACAATACGCTTCAAAAAATTCTTCTTAGCCTTATTCACTCACACCTCAAAAACACGGCTAACAGAAAAAGCATTCCCGAATCACAGAGAGCTTGTATTTATAATGAGCTAAGTGAGTTATTCATCAGATTAAAATCAAAAGACACGCCTCCGGCGATACAACGCCATAAGAACACTACCGACATGTATAATGAAATCAACGACTGCCGTCGAATGCAAGAAATCATAATACAGGCATCCCTGCTTGAGCCAGACACTTTAGATATTTACAAAGACCTGCTTAACGACTTGCTAAAAGCCATGCAAGACATACTCACTGAGATTTACAAAAATACAGCTAGCGAAACCCTGGTTAATGCATTTAACCTCATCGCCTACTGGGCACGCGAACTATACACTTTATATTTTGAAATAAGGCATCAAGAAGCCCCCGCCACCTTAACAACAGCACCCAGCGATCGCCCTCAATCCCCGTGCTCTTTTGAAAGCAGTCTTGAAAACAGCAACGATGACGACGACATTGCCCAAGATACACAGCAGCAGCAAGCACAACAACCTCCACCGCCGCAAGTGGCGCGAGCAACAGTCACCACTCAACGCAGTATACTTGCAGAGCTTAGCGCTGTTGCAACACAACAAGCACGCCTAATTCAAGCCACGCAAGCATCTACCGTCGCAGTAGCAAATGCTAATACCGCAAACAACAGACCCATTCTCACCGCTTTATTTCCAAGGCAAGATAATTTAAGGCCTCCTACCGGAAGAAACTCAACTGAAATACCGCGTCATTACACCTTCCCAAAAGGTGAAGCCGCTAGGGTTGCAAGGGTTCTGTTCAGCCAGTCTCACGCTCAAGCCCAGCACATGCCGAGGATTGGCTGGGCAAGACCCGCCAGTGACTTAGAGGGAACGGAAGAAAATCCGACAAGGCGACAAAGACTGGATAACCCAGAAACAACACCAGAACAAGCAGTGCCAGAAACGCCACCAAGCGCTGCAGCACCCCAATCGCCTCAAACACCGAGGCGGGGTTTGTAATAAAAAACGAAAAGATCTTAATTTATGCAAAAAAACACATTAAAAATCCAAAATGAGTTGCTCAGCATTGTCGGCAATCAAAATGAAAAACTTCGGCACGCCATTAGATCGATACAAATAGAGCAGCCCGATCTAACACACCAAAACTTAGACGACAGGGAGTCCATGATGGGGCTTTGTGAAGAAGCTGTATTAATCCTCAACAGTGAAGCTCAGGAAGGCGAGATTTAGGATAGCCACCGGGGCACACTTTCTTGCAAGGCCCGAAGAAGCCCCCTGCTTCTTTGCTGAAACAAACCTAGCAGGCCTGTGACAAGAATAAAAAAACAGGCAAAAAGTCATTGACTTAAACGATTTTTGGCCTTAGTATTCTCACCCTCGATCGGGGCTATAGCTCAGCTGGGAGAGCGCTTGCATGGCATGCAAGAGGTCGGCGGTTCGATCCCGCCTAGCTCCACCAGTAAGCGATCGCAGAAACCAACCTAGGGTCCCCTTCGTCTAGAGGCCTAGGACACCGCCCTTTCACGGCGGCAACAGGGGTTCGAATCCCCTAGGGGACGCCATTTAAAAACGCAAGCCTATTAAGACAAATGCAAATTTAATAAGTAAAAAATAATCTCTAGGCAAATCAAAAAGACGATAATGACCTCTAGGCGATGAGAATGTTTATTTTCCGAATAACTGTTACACATCATAAAAATCTCGCTTAAGGTATCAAGCTGGTGATTTACCACTTTTGCGCGCTCCACGATATCCATATACCGTTTTACCATGACAAAATATTCTTCCAAGGAAGGGTGTTGCCAAAAAAACTTCGGCATATACAAAAAACTACTATTTAGATTAATGCGGCTTTTAAACATCAAGATATCACCAATAATTTGGCGAATTTTGCGTTGAGACAAGCCCAGCTCACCCGAGCCACTCAAGGTTGCCACGATCGGATTATATTTTTCGATCACGGCCTCAAGATCATTCTCATAAGCCTTAAGTTTAGTAGACAAAGAAATACCATACGCAAGACTGAGCTTCAAATCATCGTCATCGCTTTCCATCGTAATACACTCCACATTGAAATAATCATGCGGATATATCCTGGTTTTATCGGAAAATCGACAGCTAAAACCATCAAACACAGGGGCTTTAAACCAGCTTGTCGTAGCGGCTTGTAAAATAGCCAGAATAGGTTTCAATTCATAACGCTTAAACCCCCAAGTGATCAGCGTTCCATTAAAAAACACATAAAGCGAACTTTTTCGATCTTTAAAAATGACCTCAAGCACTCGATCGTGGCGATCGATCATGATGGAATACTTCTCCTTCAAAGCTTTTTCAACCGACCCTAAATCAAATTTTTCCGCAAGAGCATAGCTTAAACATTCCATAATCAATATTCCTCCATCGTGCTAACCAGGCTCTGCTTAAGCAAGCTGATAATCTTTGTTTGACAGCGCCCATCTCGCGAAAAATGCCGCTGGTTCACCTCTAGCTCAACACCCATATAGTTTGGATTGAGCTGGCTTTTTCGGATTGCGGTGGGCAAGCCATCGCTCGTGCCTAAATAGGGATAATTCATACGAACCTTTAAATCTGATCCTAAAACTAAAAGGTTCGCGCGCCATCGCTCGCAAAAAGCTTTTTCACCAATCGACCTTGGATCATATAAAAACCCCACATCGTTATCGCGAATCTGACCACCCAAAACCGGTGTAAAGGTGTGAGAAGCAATATGCAAAGGGTTCTTTAGCCTTACAACCTCAGATAAAACCGTATCACGATAAGGTTGATAGACCTCACTAACAAGCCTAAGTTTTTTTTCAGGCGATAAGCTGCTAGAAAACTCGGAAAAAACGGCCTTGTGATTCAAAGAGCGATTGAGATCAATGAGCAAACGGCTGTATTGTGCCGCGATAGAAAAATCAGAAAGTGGCTTGAGCGCCGTATATACAGCCAAAGCGCCAATATCATAACCGCGATGCGTGGACAAAACACGCTGCGCTTTTTCAAAGCAAGCCGAATAAGGGGCAGGAATCGCCCTGCTCGCATGTTCACAAGTAAGCAGCAATGAAAGTCTAGACATAAAACAATTCATTAGACCTCAAGCAGTCACAAAGCTGGCGATAAACGTCAAACATCGCAGCTT
This sequence comes from Gammaproteobacteria bacterium CG11_big_fil_rev_8_21_14_0_20_46_22, assembly GCA_002796245.1. NCBI lineage: Bacteria > Pseudomonadati > Pseudomonadota > Gammaproteobacteria > Gammaproteobacteria bacterium CG11_big_fil_rev_8_21_14_0_20_46_22. The sequence continues at coordinate 122,355 of PCWT01000051.1, forward strand.
CATTAGCCCCACTTTTATCATAAGCTCGCAGCAAACGCTCAGACAAATTACCTTCCGAGAGAGTGTGTGCTATCGCGTCACGATATTCTTCGTGAATTTTGCCCGATATCTTTTCAAATAACGCTTTAAGCACTGCATTGGTCGAGGAGGCTTTGACCTCACAACCCAAAACCTCAAGATAAGTGGCATGATTAATTTCATAATGCATACCTTGCTCGATTGCCCCAAGATACATCGCTTTTAAATCAGGCAGGGCGACCTCACTCATTCGCTCAGCACTCACAGAACTTGCCAAGTCACGCACCAGTTCAGCAATAAAGTTTGCGCAGGCAATATCGGCCAACGGACACTCCTGCGAATCCATGATCCGAATTTCGATGGCATTACGATCAAAACGCGCAATCGCACCGCGAGAATTGAGCCATTCATACTGCAAAACCTTATTGGGATCATGACTGCTAATCGCCTCATACATCGGCATTAAAATATCCGCCTGATATTGATCTTTTGAGTGAACAGACTCAGGGATAACCTCGCCAGCAATAGCCGGGATCGCCTTTTGGTTCTTACCATAGAACTCAAGTCGCGTGTCTTTCACACCCGAAAGCTTAGCTTGCTTAAAGGGAGTGCTGGCGGCAAGCGCTGGAATCAGGGGTAAAACCAAACGAATCGCCGCATGCAAGACTGAAAACTCTTCATCGTTAGCAAATGGTAAATTGATGTGCGTACTTTGCAAGTTCGACCAACCATGCCCGCTGCAATTGAAAATTTTATGGTAAGTGTTGTAAATCGTTTTATCGCCATGCGGCCACAAACAAAAACCCGCCTCTGGATCAAACCAAGGATGCATACCCGTTGGCATCAAACAAGCGCCTTCTTCTCTTAAGCACGCTTGAAGAGTTTTAACGGTTTCATGAAAATCACCCGACAAACCGGACAAAGAGGCCCTAGGCCCATTGGTTTTGATTTCCACTACATGCAAAGCGAGCTCATTGCTGACCGCGACCCGACCAAGCTCGACTTCGTTTTCCATTTTGCCCGCAAGCTTCAGTAATAATTTATCGCAGATAGGCAATACATTAAGGTGTTCGACATCGACAATCATGTACTCTATTTCGATACCATACACGGAAAACAATGAATACGGTTTACTGGCCATAACCCCTCTTTTTGTTGATTCGATCCAAAAACACTCTCATCACGATGCGATACAACTCATCACCCAACATTTTATCTTCGTCGTGTGACTGAATATCGGGATTATCATTCACCTCGATGACGTACACTTTGCCGTCCTTTTCTTTGATATCCACACCATACAAACCATCACCAATCAACTTACAGGCCTTAAGCGCTGTTTGAATCACATTCTCTGGCACATCAGACAACTCAACCGTGACAGAAGCACCCCAAGGGTTCTTAAGCTTTGAAGACCAGTCATAAATCTGCCAGTGTCCCTTGGCCATATAATATTTACAGGCATACAAAGGCTTTTGATCAATGACACCGATACGCCAATCAAACTCTGTAGGCATAAATTCTTGTGCAATAATGAGCTCCGAATGCTTCAAAAAGCCCTGGCAGGCTTTAGCCGCCTCCTCAATAGATTCAGCTTTAACCACACCTTTTGAAAATGCACTATCTGGCTGCTTGAGCACACACGGGTAATGCAGCGTTTTAATAATCTCACGCCAGTTCTGCTTACTGATGACACGTGTTTGTGGGCAGAGAATATTGTTACCACGCAAGGTTTCAGCCAAATAGACTTTATTGCAGCAACGTAATATCGACAAGGGATCATCAATAACCACCAGGCCTTGCGAGAAAGCTTTTAATGCAAATTTGTAAGTATGGTTATTGACCGCGGTGGTTTCGCGAATAAATAAGGCATCAAACTCACTAATAAACCTATAATCGTCTTTTGTAATTAACTCAGCATTAATATCCAACTCTTTTGCAGCTTGAATAAATCGCTTTAAGGCAGGCTTGGCCGAAGGGGGCGTGGCCTCATTAGGGTCATACAATATCGCCAGATCATGATGGCGCATTTTTCTTTTCACTGAAGAAAATCGTTTTTTCGACAAAAACTCATCGGCTGACTGCGCCAAAAAAGGCCAGTGTGACTCGGGAATATCACCTATCGACAAGGAGACAATTCGTTGAATCCGCCAAGTTTTCTTGTATTCAAAATGCACACGAAACAACGGCAACGAAGCGAGACCATGCAGTTTTTTTGCGAGTTTTTCATGCTGGCCAGCCATATTCTTTCCAAAATACACACTGAGACTGAACGTGTCTGACTTGATGCTTTTTAAGGAATGCGCAATAGCGCCATTAAGCTCCCGCTCCAAATAGTCTTTAAACGAAGGCTTATTGAACTCCTGCGTGGTCATCACCGAAGGAAAAACACGATGTCCTCTGGCCTCAGATAATAGCGACACATAATAGCCTATCGACTGATAATGATACGTACTGCATAGGTTAATGATGCGCGAGACACCTTTGGCGTAGGTTTCATACTGGCTCAAGTAATCCTGTGCTGCAATGACCTCAACCGGAAAACCCAAATCCGACCAGATACTCGCTTGCTCCGTGACAATAATCGTTTTCATGATTGCCCCTTAGGCGTAATCACCAAGAGATTGGCGTCAAAGGTGAGCACGCCTAACATAATTGCATTCATCAAGCGTTTAATGCTGACCTTATAATAATTGTTGTTTGAAATAGGGTTCGTGCGATGTGGGTCGGCGACCACAATATGCCGATATTTTTCATCGTAACCACATAACACCACGAAATGACCACAAGGCTCACCACGAATATCGTCGTAGATCATTTTGCCTTTTGAGGTTTGGCGCTCACGTGGTGTTTGATACAAATAAGTTGCGCTTAAACCGGTAATAATCGGTTTTTTTTGTGTGAAATAACTTTTAAGCAAATCGGTGCTCAACTCTTTATAAAAAAGTTTGCCGCCGGCTTTTAAGTATTGAATATACGCATCCGTAGTTTCCAGAAAGGATTTCGCCGTTGAGTAGCGCGATTGCAAGATCAGCTTTTCGATGATATCTGGCACGGCATTACCGCGATGATCAAACCAGCTAGGATCAAAAATATCGAGATTATAAACGTAAAGTTTGGCTTCATAACCACGCCCCATAGCGTGCTTACCCAAAAGACAGGCTAGCGTTCCGCCGTTACGTAATCGCTGCACTTCGCTGATCACTTGATCGAGAGAAATATTATCGTGGTAGTAACGATAAACGGCTTGAAGGCTCGTGGGTCCGCAGGTTTCGTCATCAGGCTGAGTCTGTATGTTCACATCCATTGAAAAATACTCACACATACCTTATTGAATAAGCTTGAATTATACGCTTTTCTCAAACAAGCGATAGCGATTTTAGGCGGTTTATTTAGGCAACGTCCGATACACCGACCGGGCATTGTCATAAAACAGCTTGTGCTTTTCCGTTTCAGAAAGGCCCGGTATCGCCAGCTGATAACGCTCGACCAGCGTCGGAAAATCGCAATAAAGTTTATCGACCGGGAAATTACTGGCAAACAAGCAGCGCTCTAGACCAAAGGCGTTAACCATAAAACGAACCCAGGGTGTGACAGAGGCAGCCGACCATTGATGATCCCACATGCCAAACCCTGAAAGCTTCACCACCACATTCTCACAAGACGCCAAGACCAAAATTCCTGCCTCCCACAGCTCCCTTTCTGCCTGAATCGGCATGCCGGCATGGTTAAGAATGATCATAACATCAGGGTTATCCTTGGCTAAGGCTGCCGCCAAAAGCATTTGCCCTGGGCAAATTTGCAAGTCAAACGATAAACCATACTTCGCCAGCAAACGAAAATGCTTGCGCCAAAGTGGGTTCCTTAAATCATCGGCGCGCTCGGCCGCCCGGTAGATCGACTTCTCATGCCAATTAAGTATCTGACGCACACCTTTAACCAGAGGTGAAACCGAATAAAACGACAGCAAACTTTCAAAAGTAGGACTAAGCAAATCCACGCCAGCCACAACCGCAGCGATGAGAGGGTTACTTTTCGATAAGCGATCCAACCACTGGACCTCATCTTTGGCATAGCAAGCACTGGCCGCCTCAACGTGCACCGCCTGCTCAATCGTAAAAAGCTTCACATCGGAAAGATAATCACAAGGCAAATACGTTTGATTTAAGGGAGCCAGATCACCCAATAACTCACTTTCGCCTCGTGCAAGCCAGGGATTAAGGCCAAGGCTCACATCCCAAAAATGACAATGCGCATCAATGATTTTCACCGGACACCCTTAAATACTATAGAGGCCTGACTATAGCATCCTGAAAAGCAATCGGCGAGCTAGGCTAGGGAGCACCCCGAGTTGCTTCCCACATAGAAATCCTTTGGCATTTCAGCAGTCTGCGCAGGCTGAAACAAAGCCGCCGATGAAGCACAGGCAGACACCTGATCACTGACCGCTGCCTCATCAGGGGCATTATGCGAACCAAGCTTATGCTCTAAGGCAGCTGCAACACTCTGACCCGTATAATCTTCAGAACGCTGATAGTGATTAGCAAACCTACTGAGCAAGTTGGATAAAACAGACTGGCGATCAAAGTTTTTGAAATCCTGAAGATTAAAGAAATAATAAAATACCGAGCTCAAAACAGCAAAAAACAATGACAAACCAAACGTCACCCCGAGCACCGCTGCGGGGTTTAAAGCACTAAACATAGAGAAAAACACACCCATGCTGGAATTTAAACTCAACACAAAGTTACCAATCAAATCAAAAACCGATAAAATGACAACAAAACCAAGCCTTAACCCTATGCCCGCTAGATTAGGACAAACCATACGCCCCGTTTCTCGAAGAACCTCTTTAGATACGCCCCAGAAGCCTTTTTTCAATACCACTTCACTTTCTTTTTTCGGAGTTAAGATACTACCGGATTGGCTTAAAATCTGAGACAGCCAAGAAGCAAAGGCTAAGAAAAATGCTGACCCGCTGATCGCATTATCCCAAGGGCTTTGGTGCGTCACTGGGTTAACCGGTGGATAAAGGTCAAAAATTCTAAACGAGTAAATAATAGACTGCATAACACCGTAATGATTCAAGGGAATCATAGACAAGGCACCCAAAACAATCGCGCCCCACTTATACCAGGGCACCGTACCAAATTTTTTTTGTCGCCATAATTGATAATGCTTTACCGCTTTAGCAGAGGCATTACCGAGTCGAGTGAGAAAGTTTACGACACCAAATGCAAAGCCCACACTAAAAAATGTACCCCCAAGCCAAATCGGCAAGTCAGCAGCCGACAAAGAAAAGCTCAAACAACGAGAAGCCTCACCCTTCTGGGTGTGACCCGCACCCCCCGAACGAACCAACTGAGCCGACTGCATTATGGCTTGATAAGCAACACTGAGCACCGTACAAAGGCCTCTAACGGTGCTCAGTGAAGCACAGATAGCCGAAACAACAGCAATAACCTTTATCGCCTTAACAAACCTCTCATCTCTTTTTTTCCAATGCTCAGAGTACACAATCGATGTCGCAGTTGATTTTTTTTGCCTATGTGGAGCCTGACAACCATCAATAAATTTGATCGTACTGGGCAAACGAGTAGCCCAATTCATTACCAGATCGGCCACTGTTGTGGCAAAACAAAGAAACAAAGGAACCCAGCAAGGCCACTGATCATAGGCAAACCAACGGACAAGAATAGAGTAAAGTAAGTGTGTTTCCGTGAAGAAAGTGTCCAGCATACCATAGAGTCGCTGCCCTGCTGATGCCAGCGCCTTGGGTACCGTAATCGCCCAACCCAAACACCCTGCTTTTCTAGAATATTGACGACCGGCCTGCGTTAATCGCACATAGTACATCGAACCTTCAAGCTCAACTTTAACCCCAATAGCTTTAGCTTGAGACACTCGAGAAGCCTCAGATTGCTCCATTAAAGCTTTTAATCTCTTCAGATCATCTATCAACTTAGCATAGTGTTTTCGCTGCTTTCTATTAAACGCACTCGTTTCAGTAATAGCGCTATCAAGTATTGATATTAAGGAAGCCCTCGTCCCAGGAATGGAATAGCCATTTAAGGCCTGCAAGAGCCCTTCTTTATTAGATGGGTAAACATCAGGCACATTGATAGCATGTGTCTTTAACAGTGTTGTTGTTTCTAAAGGCTCAGCGCTTGAGTCAGTGCCACTTGGGCCTTCGTTCTCACTAGATTGTTCAGAAGCCAGCACCGTTGGCAAAATTAGCTCAGCTTTTAGAGCGGTTACCGTATCTTCAATTTCCTTGAACTTTGGAGGCTGTGGCTGATAGCTGACATCCACATAACGGGGGGATCTGCCACAAGAAGGTTCTTTTAACGCCATAGGTTTGCCTTTTTGAGGACCATCCTATCTGAGTTTGCTTAAGAAAACCTGAACAGCTTCAAAAAATCTAAAAATAAAAATGATGATTAGGGCTTGTTTACAATGGGTTTTTCGAAACGAAAATCAAGATAATCGAGCCAAAAATGAAAAAAATCGAAGCACATATTGAACATATGTCATGAGATTTTTGCAATTTTTGGCCGATTTCGCTTGGTTTGCAGTCGGGAATACCCATTGTAAACAAGCCCTAAAAATCAACCAACTGAAAACAAAAGAAGTGGGCCATTATGCTTCGTAATACTTCACACCGATTTTAATTTTTTCGCGGCCTGACGAGGTACGCCAGCGATTCGTGTCGCGCAAAGAATACGCACAACCGCAGTATTCTTGCATGTAAAACCCTTCGCGCTTAGAGATTTCAATCATACGCTGTGAACCGCCTTGCTTTCGCCAATTGTAAGTCCAATAGACCAAATCGTCATAGCGGGCTGCCGCACGCTCGCCGCAACCATTGATTTGGTTCATATCTTTCCAGCGTGAAATACCCAGGGAACTGGAGATCACATCAAAGCCATGCTCTGCTGCGTATAAGGCTGTGCGCTCAAAACGCATATCAAAGCATTGGGTGCAGCGCTCACCGCGCTCTGGCTCCATCTCCAAGCCTTTGATGCGTTTAAACCAGTTATCCATGTCGTAATCAGCATCCACAAAAGGAATATTGTGCTTCTCGGCAAAGACGATATTTTCTTCTTTACGAAGCTCATATTCTTTCTTCGGGTGAATATTCGGATTGTAAAAATAAATCGTGAAATCGATCTCTGAAGCGATTAAGGCTTCCATCACCTCACCTGAACACGGCGCGCAACAAGAATGCAACAGCAATTTTTTACGCCCCTTAGGCAAGCTTAAGGTTTCTCGCTGTGTCATGCGTGCTGCTCCTGAATATGGCGAACCGCCTCACTGATACGATGCAAGCACGTTTCTTTACCCAACAAGGCCATCACCTCATTCATCGGCGGTGACATATTACTGCCCGTGATCGCCAAACGTAATGGCTGGCCAAGTTTACCGAAACCCACCTCACACTCTGCGATGGTTTCGTGCATTAATTCGTGCAGATTTGGCGCATCAAAGGCGGCAGCGGCTTGTAATTTTTGCATAAAAACTTGCAAAAGCTTAACGGCACCCAAGTTAAACACTTTATTCACCGTTTTTTCATCGTACACAATGGCGTACTCATAAAAAAAGTGCGTGAGCTCGGCCATCTCGCGCAGTGTGTGGGCCCGCTCACGATACAGCTCGATCACATCCGCGACAGCGGGGCCGTGATGTGTGTCGACCGCGCGCGCATCATACTGCCACTGCAAAGCCGGCTCAAGCTCAGAGACTGGCAAGGTTTTAATGTAATGCGCATTGATCCAGCGCAATTTTTCCGGATCAAAACTCGCCGGTGCACGGTTGATGTGGGCCACATCAAAATAATCGATCATCTCACCCAGTGAAAAAATTTCTTGATCGCCATGCGACCAACCTAAACGAACCAAATAATTTAACAAAGCCTGCGGCAAAAAGCCCTCATCACGGTATTGCATCACACTCACCGCGCCATGGCGCTTGGATAAACGCTTGCCGTCACTGCCCAAAATCATGGGTACATGACCATACACCGGCGGCTCAGCGCCCAAGGCTTTAAAGACATTAATTTGTCGTGGCGTATTATTGATGTGATCATCACCACGGATCACGTGAGTCATGTTCATATCCCAATCATCGACCACCACCGTGAAATTATACGTGGGCGTGCCATCGCTGCGCGCAATGATCAAATCATCCAGCTCACTGTTCGCGACGGTGATTTCACCGCGAATAAAATCGAAAAAGCTCACCACCCCTTCTGTCGGGTTTTTAAAGCGCACCACGTGGGGCTCCTCCGCGCTGACCTCTCGATCTCGGCAGTGGCCATCGTAACGGGGCTTTTCCTGATTCGCCATTTGGGTTTCGCGCAAAGTTTCCAAGCGCTCTTTTGAACAGGTACAACGGTAGGCTTTACCTTCGGATAATAATTGCGCCACCACCTCGGCATAACGATCAAAACGTTGGGTTTGGTAAATCGGCCCTTCATCGTAATTAAGCCCCAGCCAATCCATGGCATCCAAAATCGCCTGGATGGATTCATTGGTGGAGCGCTCACGGTCGGTGTCTTCAATGCGCAGCGCAAACTGACCGCCATGTTTTTGAGCATACAGCCAACAATACAGGGCCGTTCTCGCACCGCCAATGTGCAAATAGCCGGTTGGGCTGGGGGCAAAGCGTGTTCGTAAAAGCATAGTGTATCTTACTGATTAAAAGACGCGCATTGTAGCGGTTTTGCGTTATCCACACAATCTGTGGATATCTTTGTGCAGAACGCTTGGAAAAACACTTTTGAGCTTAGCCTAGACTCGTGTGACTTAACTTGCTTAAAAATTACCCTTGTCAATCAGGTCAAAAAATGGGCGGGCAGGCTTTCGTGGCCAGTGCAACACCCTCGCTGGTGAAGCTTTACACAACCGGCTTACTTATCCACAAAAACTGTGGATAAGTTTGTGTGTAAGGTTTGAATAAGGGGGCGGGTTTCGCGAAATCTCGCGCTTTCTAACAAAATGAGCAAAACTTGCACCAAACAATTTAAATTATATTTTTCAATGAGTTATACTGTTTTTATCGTCTAAAAAGCAGCGGGTTTAGAGACAGCGCTAAGATTTTCTTAATAAAACAAACGTTTGTGCAAAAACCACCGTAACTAGTGGAAAACTAAAACGCTAGCATGCTACTATCGCAAGCCAAATTGGGGGCAAACATGACACTGAAGGACGCACAGGCGCGCCAAACAGCGCTCGATATCCGTGAGAGCTTTATCGTCCAAGCGCCGGCAGGCTCAGGCAAGACCGAACTGTTGACCCAACGTTTTTTGGCGCTTTTGGCCACCGTGGAAAAGCCCGAGTCCATCCTAGCCATCACCTTCACTCGCAAAGCTGCCCAAGAAATGCGCGAACGGATTTTAGATCGCCTTAAAATGGCCGCCAATAGCGGCGACCCCCAAGAAGCCCATGCACAAACCACCTATCGGCTAGCTAAAGCGGTGCTCACCCAAAACACCGAACGTGGCTGGCAGCTTCTGGATAACCCCAGGCGATTAAAAATCCAAACCATCGACAGCTTCTGCGCTGAACTGGCCAACACCCTGCCCTTGACCAGCGAACTGGGTGCGATCAATCAAGTCACGGAAAAGCCCTGGGCACATTACCAGCAAGCCATTCAATCACTGGTCAACGATGCCGAAAGGGATGGCTACGCCGACACACTGACCACGCTTTTACTGCACCTGGATAATAATCTGCGCCACTTAAGCCGCCTGATGAGCGAGATGCTCGCCACACGTGACCAGTGGCTGCCGTATGTCTACGCACACAAAGGGCACTTAAAAGCCACCGCCGACTCAGTACTCGCCAACATTAACCAACAACAGCTGGCACAGTTAGAGTCAGCCATACCTGAGAACATCAAAAAACAAGCGCAAGGCCTACTCAATGCCTTAACCATTGAGCCAGGCACCACACTTTGGCATAGCCTGCGCGCGCTTTTAATGACACAAGACGGCCAATGGCGAAAAACCTTTACCGCACAACAAGGTTTGCCGAGCACTGCGAGCTTAAAAACCGCCGCCGAAAAAGACACTGTAAAAGCCTTAAAAGCACAACTTTTAGCCCTGTGTGAAGCGCTGGACGCCACCGAAGATGTGAAAGATCGCCTGGCTCGCGTCAGCGAGCTGCCGCCCGAAGCCCATAGCCACAGTCAATGGCATGTTCTGCAAGCGCTCTTTGACCTGCTGCCGATTGCTGCGGCCAAGCTTCGCCTGGTTTGGTTTTCGCACAGCACCGTCGATTTTACTGAAGTGCATTTAGCCGCGCTGCATGCGCTCGGCCAATTTGAGGCACCCAGCGATTTGGCGCTCGCCTTGGATTACCAGCTTCAGCACATTTTGGTGGATGAGTTTCAAGACACGTCGAGCAATCAGCATCATTTACTGGCCTTACTCACACAAGCCTGGCAAGCCGGTGATGGGCGCACCTTGTTTTGTGTGGGCGACCCAATGCAATCGATCTACCGTTTTCGCCATGCCGAAGTCGGTTTGTTTTTAAGCGTGAAAGACTATGGCCTGGGTGAAATTAAACCGAAATTTCTCGCGCTTTCCAGCAATTTTCGAAGCCAAGCGGATTTAGTGAATTGGTTTAATCAAAGCTTTCAAGCCATTTTCCCTCAACTGTCCGATTTACAACTGGGTGCGGTGCATTATCACGCCGCAGCCCCAATTAAGCCCAGCGAAAATCAAGCACCTCGCTTATGCATTGCACACGATGAACCCAGCGAAGCCGCACACATTGCCACGCTTGTTGAAGACACACTCAACACACACCCCAACGAGCGCATTGCCATTTTAGTGCGGGCTAAAAGCCAAGCGCTGTTAATTTTTGACGCCTTGCGAGCTCGCCAAATTCCATTTAAAGCCACCGACATTCAACCTTTAGCGAGCAAGCCTTGGGTTTTAGATGCCTGTTCTTTGCTGCGCGCGGTCTTACATTTGGATGATCGCACGGCGTGGCTCGCCACCCTTCGCGCGCCCTGGTGTGGCTTAACACTTAACAGCCTGTTTGCGCTCTCGAAAAACAGAGAAAACACGCTGTGGGAAAATATTCAATATGCCGAACTCTGCGACGACGAGCAAACTCGTTTGCAGAGCGTAAAAGCCGCACTTGAAACGGCGCTGAATTTTCGCCAGCAACTCTCTTACAGCGAAATACTGTTATACCTTTGGAGCACACTCAAAGCGGACACACTTTATGCCGGTTCGCAGCGCAATGACATGACAGCCTTCTTCAAGCTGCTACGCCAAGAAGAAGCTCGCACGCCCCTGCTGGACGCCGATCGCTTTGAGCGTGAGCTTCAAGGCATTTTTTCAAACAGCGATGAAGACAGTCTCGTTGAAATCATGACCATCCACAAATCTAAAGGCTTAGAATTTGATACAGTGATTATCCCCGCCTGCCAAAAACGCACACTCAAAACCGACAGCCCATTGCTGCTGCACGCAGAATTTCCTCGCGAAAACGACGGCGTGGATTTGCTTTTATCACCCTTGCCTGCACGCGGCGATGACGATGCAGTGTATCGCTATTTACAATCACTCAACAAACAAAAAGATGAGTTTGAAAACTGTCGCCTTTTGTATGTAGCGGCCACGCGTGCAAAAAAACGCCTTTATTTTACGGCCACCTTAGATGAAGACAAAAATGCCACACGACACAGTTTTCTTGACTACATCCAAGAACACATACAAACCGACACGATTGAGTTGGATACAAGCGATACCCAACCTAAACCCGCGCTCGTAAGGCGGCTTAACACTGACAATTTACCCAAGATTGAACCGAAGCTCTTTCAAGGGGATCAATTTGAATTAACCGTTGAGCCACAACGCGCCGCCCTCATTGGTGAACTCTTGCATGAAGCTCTCGAGCAAATTAGCCACGACGGAGTCGCGCAATGGAGTGAACAACGCATCCATGCACAACGGGACTATTGGCTTAGCCGCTTAAATACGCTGGGGCTTAACGAAGACGAACTTCAACGCGCCATCGCCACACTGACAAGCGGTTTAACGCACTGCTTAAGCGATGAAAAAGCGCAATGGATTTTACAGCCGCACAAAGAAGCGGCTTCTGAATTTGCAGTCACCTTACCCAATGGCGAAAAACGCGTGATCGACAGGACCTTTGTCGATGAACATGGTACACGCTGGATTATCGACTACAAATCGGCCCAATGCGGCAACCTAGCTTTGAACACTTTTTTAGATAAACAAACCGTCCAGTATGCTGCGCAGCTATATGAATACCGAGACATTGTCAGCGCGATGTATCCAGAGCCTGTGAAACTCGCGTTGTATTTTCCGCTGGAACAGCTGTGGCTACCGATTAATAAACAACACACTCAAGATCAGCAGGGAAAACGTTGATAATGCGTGTTCTCATGCTTGGGTGAATCCCCTTCCTGCCCCCATCGCCGGTACCTGCGGAAGGCCACCGTCAGCAGAACCACGACAACCAAAATACGAAGCGTTCGTTTCGCTCACCCTAACTTTCGCTGACTGATTGGCGCTAGCTTCTGCTGCCTGACTGCGATTACAGTATTTTTCAATGAGCATCCTATAACTCTCATCATCCATTTTACCCTGACAACGCATCAATAACTCTTTTGTCACACTCCGTAAAAAAGGATCCAATCGAACCTTATTCACATCTTGCCCATCCAGCGCACAAAAAGCCAGGCCCATCAAATCTTGAAACCTGGGGCCACTGGTGTTTTTAAAGGCATCACGTTGAAACAAAAACCAAAGACTTGTGATCAAACCGCAATCTTTTCCAGGGACTTTGATCATAGCAGATAAGTAACGTTCAGCCTTTCTATTGCGATAAAGAATACAGCGCTTGGTCATCGTCAACCGATAGAGAAAATAAAGCGATCGATTCGTCGTATCGGGTGAATACGGTAATGCCGCAGCTTGTTCAAAATAATGGCGTGCTTTATCCCTGTGGCCTTGCTGCAATTGATACACACCAAGCTCATACAAACTGGCTTGCAACTGGGCAAACCTCGCATCTTTTCCAGGCTGCCTTGAGTCAGCCCCAGGCTTTTGAGTGGTTTTTGAGGTAGCGTTACTGTACAAATCCACTCTGACAAAACGATTTCCGTCGCTATAGCGAACATGGCTCGATTGCAACTCAAATCGTGTCTCTATAACTTTAGCGGCAACATCAACCTTCGCCTCCGTCGCTAACTTTGAATTTTTATAACGATCTCGCCATTCTACAGCTTTTAACTGCATCACTGCATTTAAATGGCCAAGCTTGTGAAAATTAATCGCTGCAATTTGTTCAAAGCATTTGGCCGCTGCACTAAGATTTCCTGTCGATTTGTAGTGGCTAGCCAAGCGAAACAAGGCATCTTGAACGGCATTAAACACTTCATGGTTAAAGAGCGTTTTATACTTATCCTCAGTGTAGAGACTGTGAGCCACTCTAGCCCAGCGATCATCCAAACCATTCAAGTGGGCATACTCATTATCGCCATCCCATGAGCTGTCATCCTTAAGTCGCAGCATTTTTTGAGCCATGCACAAAGCCTGTCCGCTAGCTTCTGCGAATGACTTAAGGTCCAGCTCACCTGCCTGAGTTAACTGACCATAAGCCTTATGGAATTCATCGGTTTGGAAAGTGCTTGTGGGTTGACCTTGATCCATAGGAAACTTCTTATTATTTTTGCGCCATTGTATCACACAAATCCCAATAGTGCACATATTTTGAGCAAAAATTGTCGGCCATTATCAGCACATTGCCGCCCCATAAAGCCTATGAGAGAATGTCGCATCGCAAATCTAAGGCACAACCATGATCGACTTAAACCATGACTACGGTTTTTTAAAACTCACGGGGCCGGATGCAGCCAAATTTTTGCAAGGCCAATGCAGTGCCAACATCCAAACCTTGGCCGATGGCCACTGTGTCTACGGGGTGATTTGCGACCCCAAAGGTCGAATCCAAGCCTTGTTCCATGCCTTTCGCCAGGGTGGTGATTATTACCTGCGCATGCCAAAAGATGTGCTGAGCCATGCTCTGTCACACCTTAAAAAATACAGCATCTTTTCAAAAGTCACGATCGAGATCGATGAAAACAGCCTGTTTTTTTACGCCAGCCACCAAGGGCAAGCCGAACATATCGCGTGTGAATTTGCAATTTACGACACTGGCTTTACCGGCTTTTACACGCACAAAGTGCTGGAAACCCATGAAACCACGCTGGCCTTTAAAGAGGCCCTGATTGAGCACGGCATTCCTGAAGTGGGCCTGGCGTGTGTCGATCAATTCACCCCGCATAATTTGAATTTACAATGCTTAGGCGCCTTGGATTTTGATAAAGGTTGCTACACCGGGCAGGAAATCGTCACCCGGATGCACTTTCGGGGCACCCTCAAGCAGCACTTGTATATCGGCACATTACCGGAAGCCTTGGAACTCACGCCAATGATGGCCGTGCACAACAGTGAAGACAAACCCGTCGGCCAGGTGGTTAACGCATTGCGTCATGGCAATAAAACCCTGTGCCTAGTCACGCTTAAAGACAGCGCCTTCAATGACGCTTTCATCGAAGGCTTGCCCGTGAACCTACGCACCCCCGATTATCTGGAAATTCAGCCATAAGTCATTGACATTTGGACGGCTCGGCCCGATAATGGCGCCCTTTGAACAGACATGACCTGGAGTAACTGCCGTGGCAAACACCCCACAATCTAGAAAACGCGCGCGACAAGCGCTTAAACGCCGCATGCACAACGTGAGCTTGCGCTCTAAATTACGCACTTTCATTAAGCGAGTTCGCTACGCGGTTGAAGCGGGCAAGAAAGACGAAGCCATGACGGCATTCAACGCAGCCGTGCCCGTCATCGATGGCATGGCGAGCAAAGGCTTGATTCATAAAAACGCAGCGGCTCGCTATAAAAGCCGTTTGAACAGCCAAATCAAAGCATTATCAATTTAAATGACGCTTTAAAAAGCCGCGCTATTTGTCGCGGCTTTTTTCTTCAAGTAAAGCATCCAGCTTTTTCTCAAGACGGACGAAGCGCTCTTCCAAACGTTTCTCTCGCTCAATTTCCGCTTCGGCATCACGCCAGACATCACTCATCGTACGCTTGATAAAAAGCTTAGAAAAGTTCGCGGTCAAAATGGCGAAAAAACACAAGCCCAGCAAAATAATGATCGAACCTAAAATCTTACCACCCACAGTGAGGGGCACATAATCGCCGTAGCCCACGGTGGACATCGTCACCCAAGCCCACCAGATACCGTTACCCACAGTTTTAAATGCAGGGTCCACGCCGGTGATGAGCACACCACTTAAAACTACCACGAACACCAAGCTGATAAGCGTAGTGCTTAACTTACCATCAACCAGTGATAGGCGAATAAGCCCAAGCCATGGCACATACATTAGCACCGCCAGAATGGGCCTGATAACCATGTAAAGACGCGGCGCAAAATGCGGTGAAACTAACAAAGGGATCATGAATAGAATCACAAGCGGCGTAAACCAGTTAAACATGACATAGCGCGCCTTGTCAGTCACCAGCAATGAGAACACCACAAAACGCAGGGCAAAAAAGAGAAAGACAAGCCAGTTGATTGCCATGGCTGTGCCATTATGCAGCACATTCATGAGACTTAAGTGCCACTCAGCAAACAAAAGTACAGCAATGATGGCCATGAGAAAGTCGAACAAACGCGAAAGGTGGCGAACAAACGGTTTTTCAGCACCGCTGACGCCCACTTGGCCGAGGTAGTAATTGAGTTTCAACATCGAAAAGCACTCCTTTGCCTGGCAGTTTTTTCTGGAGTTGCACTGAAAACCCGGGTTATCGTCACTGCACTCCTCAAACCATATACAGGCTACGTTTGTTCCGTATTCGTAGCAACCGTCTTTGCGAGGAGCGAAACGACGAAGCAATCTCAAGATTAATGGACCAGATTGCCGCGCTCACTGACGTTCGCTCGCATGACACTAGCCCTAAAATGCAGCCTGAATTGAATGCCAAAGGCGTGATAATCCAGATTTTTATTTTCCCGGTTTATCGCTACGGCTCAACCCAGACCACATCACCAGACTGGCTACGCGTCTTGTTTACCGCCGCCTTGCCGCTGTTGCTGATACAAAGCATCAAAATTGATAGGCGCTAATAGCAACTGTGGCAAGCTTGCACGATTAACCAAATCAGACACGGCTTCACGCGCGTAAGGGTATAAAATGTTCGGGCAGAAGGCGCCTAGCATATGGCCGCGCTGCTCGTCATCAAAACCTGCGATAGTGAAAATAGCCGCTTGTTTCACTTCGACTAAGAACGCTGTTTTCTCGTCCGCTTTTGCGGTGACTGTTACCAACAGCGAAACCTCATAAATATCGCCTTCGATATTTTTATTTTCAACATTCAGATCAATGCTCACTTCCGGCTGCCATTCACGCAAAAAAAGCTCAGGTGTATTGGGGGCTTCAAAAGATGCGTCTTTCAAATATAAACGTTGGATTTCAAATTGCTGTTCAGCCATGGTTTTACTCCTCTAGTAATGTGTCTAATGAGCCACTGCGTGCCATTGCGATTAAATCATCGTAACCACCCACATGACTGTCACCAATAAAAATTTGCGGAATGGTTCGGCGACCACTTTTAGCTTCCATTTCGCCACGCAGCTCGTCATTTTCATCAACGCGAAGCTCAGTGTAAGCGATACCGCGGCTTTCAAAGAATTGTTTTGCCCGAACACAGTAGGGGCAGTAATCCGCCGAATAAATCATCACTTGCTTCACGATCTCACCCCCTCTTTTTCCAATGGCAACCCTGCATCTTTCCATGCTTTTAACCCACCACGAATACTGACCACATCGTCAAAACCGGCTTTAGCAAGAATTTTTTTAGCGCTAGCAACTTGAGACAAAACATCGGCCACGACGATCACAGGTTTTTTCTTCGCTTTAGGTATTTTGTTTAAATACGCCGACAAGGCTTTTAGGTCCACACGCTGACTTCTCACAATGTGACCCGCTTTAAACGCATCCTCCGACCTAAGGTCGATAATACTCGCGTGCTGCTTATTAATAAGATTCACCGCAATTTGTGGTGTCACCGCACCGCGCTCTCGTTGCTTAATGTGGTGCTCATACCACAGAAAGATAATAAGCATGACCACGAATAACGTCGTTAAAAACCAATGTCGCTCGATAAATGGCCAAAATTTATTCATAGCAGATAAAAATACCTTAAAATTTAGCGGATCATTATACACACTCGCCCAAAAAAAACATAAACTTTTGTTGGCGTGAAAACCTTGAGAGCAGAAAGCCCACATGACAAACAAACCCAAAACCAAACCCTTGGTACTGTGCATTTTTGATGGCTTTGGCCATGGTGAAGCGGGCCCCTACAACGCGATCACACAAGCCAAAACGCCCCACTACGATACGCTTTGGCAAACCTGCCCCCACACTTTGCTCGATGCATCTGGCATGGCCGTGGGCTTACCCCATCACCAAATGGGCAACTCTGAAGTGGGCCATATGAATATCGGCGCAGGCCGGCCAGTGTATCAAGACCTAAGCCGCATCAGCCAAGCCATCACTAACGACGAACTTAAAAACAACCCTGTTTTAAAAAATGCGCTGTCCACGCTGGCCGAAAGCCAAAAAGCCCTACACCTTTTTGGCTTATTATCACCTGGCGGTGTACACAGCCATGAAGAGCATTTATTCGCTTTATTAAAGCTTGCAAAAGCGTGTGGCGTGAAACAATGCTACGTACATGCCATGCTAGACGGGCGCGACACAGCGCCGCAAAGCGCCCAAGCCTCATTAGAAAAACTCGAAGCACTGTGCCAAACACTTGGCATGGCCAGCATTAAAACCCTCATTGGGCGATACTTTGCGATGGATCGCGACAACCACTGGGACCGTATCGAACAGGCGTATCGGGCGATCATCGAAAGCCAAGCACCTTACCAAGCCCGCAATGCTATAGATGCTCTAAAACAAGCCTATGAGCGCGGCGAAACCGATGAGTTTGTCACTGCCTGTTTAATTGGCGAACCTGCCGCTGTACAAAATGGCGATGTCATGCTCGGCTTTAATTTTCGATCAGATCGTGCACGCCAACTCTGCCATGCCTTCAATGACGAAACCTTTAGCCATTTCAAGCGCCAGGCCCTTCACTTGAGCCACTTCGTGACACTCACAGACTACGATGCCACACTCGCTGCAGAGGTTGCCTTTCCCAAGCCTGCCCTCGAACACTTACTCACCGATGTACTCAGCGAGCACGGCCTGACCCAACTTCGCCTGGCTGAAACGGAAAAATACGCTCACGTGACTTTCTTCTTTAACGGCGGGCGTGAAAAACCTGTCGCTGGCGAGGAGCGCCTTTTAATACACTCACCCAACGTGGCCACCTATGATTTAAAACCTGAGATGTCAGCAAACGAAGTCACCGATGCCTTAGTCAACGACATTAAAGCACAAGCCCATGACGTGATTATTTGTAATTATGCCAACGCTGACATGGTCGGTCACACTGGAAAACTAGACGCGACCATTAAAGCGATCGAATGCCTAGACCACTGTTTGGGACGCATTATCCAAGCGCTCGACACCGTTCACGGTGAACTGCTTCTCACAGCAGACCACGGCAATGCCGATGCCATGTATGACAGCAAAAAGCATGCGCCAATCACTTCTCATACCAGCAATTTGGTGCCCTTTATTTATCGTGGCCGCCATGCCACAATGAGCCCACGGACTGGGTGCTTGGCTGATATTGCGCCAAGCGTGCTACACTTACTCGGCATTAAGCCACCCAGCGCGATGACAGGGATGAATTTAATTCAGTTAAGCGATGAGAACGATTAAAATAAAACAAAGATTAACAGCCTTATCCCTTCTGATTGTTGCATCAACTGCTTTCTCAAGCAGTTTTTTTTCACACCTTACGGTTAGCCAGCACAAGCTTTCGACGGTTAACCAAGAAATCAAAACGCTTGAGAGCACGATTACTGCCACAAAAAGCAAACGCAATAAATTGCAAAACAATTTGCAACAAGTTGAAACACAGATTGCAGGCGTTCAAAAAAAACTACACCTGACACGGGCTAAATTACTGCCGAAAGAGCATGAGCTCAACCGTAAAAAAGGCGAGCAAGATCAGTTGCGCCATGAACTGGCCTTACAAAATGAACTGATGACTAAACATATGTTGGCCGCTTACGCACTGGGTCGACAATCTGAAATCAAGCTACTATTAAATCAACAAAATCCGCAAACGATTGATCGCTATATGGTGTACTATCGCTACCTTATCATGGCGCGCCAACAATCGATCAAACACGCCCAAAAAACCATCCAACAATTACAAGCGGTCACACAGTCGATCGAAGCTCAGGAAAAAACCCTACTAAAAGCTAAAGAAAAGCTTCGCCAGGAAAACCACGCCTTACAAAAAGCGCAAAGCAGCCGGCAAGCCACGATTGAGCAACTTGGTGAACATTTGAAAACCAAACAAGCTCAGCTAAAAAAACTGTATAGCGATAAAGCACGACTACAAAAATTGTTAAATTTGTTGAATGAGAAAAATTATTACGCAAGCCCAGGCACCAACTTTGCAGCTGACAAGGGGCACCTGCCCTGGCCTGTCGAACAGGTGAAGCTGCTCCAAACCTACCATGCGCCTATTGCCGGCGGCAGGCTTCGCAGCAGCGGCATTTTGCTCGCCGACACTGCCGGCACACCTATTCACGCCATCTACCCCGGTAAGGTCGTATTCGCCCATTGGCTAAGAGGCTACGGCTTTTTAACCATCATTCAACACGGCAAACATTACATGACCCTTTATGCACGCTGCCAAGCCTTATTTGTTAAAAAAGGCGATCACGTCACGCCCGGACAGATTATCGCCAGCGTGGGTAATTCTGGTGGTTATGATACGCCAGCGCTATACTTCGAAATTCGACGCTTATCAAAACCTGAAGACCCAACACGTTGGCTCAGAAAAATAGGATGATTTTATGAAACGCTGCCTTAGCCTTGTAACCGCATTGACTCTTTCAATGCTTTGTTTCGCATCCCAAGCACCGAAAATACAAACACCCAGCCCAGAGGCGATGGTACCCTTTCTTATCGCTGTTTCACACGTCAAGCAGTTTTATGTCAAAGATGCCAGCGATGATAAGCTTATGGCCGGCGCGATTCGCGGCATGCTTCAAGAGCTAGACCCTCACTCCAGCTATTTGGACGAAAAAGCCTTAAAACAACTTTCTTTGACGACAAAAGGTAACTACGTGGGCGTGGGTATGGTGCTGAGTGTTGATCACAAATCCTTAAAAGTGATCACCACACTCAAAGACTCACCCGCACGCAAAGGCGGTATTAAAAATGGCGACTATATACTGGCCGTCAATAACAAGCCGATGATCGATACGGATATTGACGAAGCCGTTGAGATGATTCGCGGCAAACCCGGCACGAAAGTGACGCTCACAGTGGCTAATAAAAACGATAAAAGCCCTCGAAAAATTACACTCACGCGCAAAAAATTGGATGTGGCCAACATCACCGGCCGTATTTTGAGTGATCACTTCGCTTATATTCAAATCGTGCAATTTCAAAAAAATACGGCTCGCGATATCAAGCGCGAATACCAAACACTGGCCAAGCAAGCCAAGCTTCAAGGTGTGATTTTAGACCTTCGCAACAACCCAGGCGGCTTACTGGAAGAAGCGGTGGATGTCTCTGATTTGTTTTTAGACGCGAATAAATTGGGCAAAGACAAAACCATCGTATACACCAAAGAGCGTGACAACATGGTCCACCTGCGCGAAAAAGCCAAAACACTGGATATGACGCAGGGCCTGCCGATCGTTGTGCTCATCAATAACGGCTCTGCCTCAGCCTCAGAAATTGTGGCCGGCGCCTTGCAAGACTATAAACGCGCTGTCGTGATTGGCACGCAAAGCTTTGGCAAAGGCTCAGTGCAAACCTTATTACCATTGGATGGCGTGAGTGCCATTAAGCTCACCACCGCACTTTATTACACCCCCAAAGGCCGATCCATCCAAGCCACCGGCATTAAACCGGATATCACCGTAGAAGAAATGGCCTTTAAAGAAAAAGATGAGAAAGACGAAGTACTCGCCTTTTTAACCCAAATGCGGGAAAAAGACTTGCACAATGTGCTCGCCAATGGCAACGGCAAATCGGCTGAAGCTAAAAAAGCCCATGAAGAAATCAGCGCGGAAAAAGATTACCAACTCCACGAAGCTGTGAACATCATCAAGGCCATTAATTTAATTAAAGCGCAAAAAGCCAGCTAGCGGCGCGAGGCTTATAGTTTTTAAAAAACAGGCTTTTCTATGCGACGAAAATTATGACAAGGGATCTATTGAAAAACGTGGAGACGGAAGGTTACTACAAACACATAGATGGGCTTCGTGCACTAGCCGTTGTTTCAGTGTTGTTTTTACACCTAGGCTTTTCGCTATTTAGCGGAGGGTATGTTGGCGTTGATATATTTTTTGTAATCTCCGGCTTCTTGATCACAAACATCATTGTTAAAGAGCTTGAAAATAGGGGGAAGTTTTGCTTTATAAACTTCTACACAAGAAGAGCCAATAGAATATTACCTGCTCTTGTTTTCATTCTAGCATTATCATTTTTACTGTCAGCATGGCTTTTGAATCTGGCAAAGTTTAAAATCTATGGGGGCTCACTTGCAACAGCAGCTATATCGTTTTCAAATGTGTTTTTCTATAAACAAGCTGGATACTTTGACATATTTTCTCAATCCAGCCCCTTACTGCACACCTGGTCTTTAGGCGTGGAGGAGCAGTTTTACATATTTTGGCCAATTGGCTTACTGATTGTATCTAAGAGAAACAGAAAATTACTAATACCGCTTCGTACACGACACAACTCCTTCTAATTTGAGTCAGGCAAAGCTGGGGGCTGGTATGGTTTGGGTTTAAAAAGCCTCACTGCTTGCTTAA